>CAZICJ010000007.1:0-65292 GCA_964537635.1 uncultured Pirellulales bacterium | reverse complement strand
AAGCCGATAATCGCATTCATCGGTGTTCGGATTTCATGACTCATCGCAGCGACAAATTCGCTTTTGGCTTCGTTGGCGTCGGTCGCCTGCCGTGCCTGCTGACTGGCCTGACTGGCAACTGCCTCCAGCTTGCGGTTGGCACGCGACAGTTCGTTGTTCGCGCGCTCTGTCTGCTCTTTGGCGCAGCGCAGTTCAATCTCGGCATTTTTCATCGCCGTAATATTTTGAATGGAAACCACCACATGCGGCTGGGCATCCATCTGAATGGGTTCGGCGCTGGCTTCCAGCCATAAGTCCAGTATCTCGCCATCCGTCAAAAGCTGGACATTCAATTGCCGGTTTTGGACGCTGCATTGAGTCGCCGCTACTTCCGTCATCAGGCTTCGGAAAGGACATGTCTTGCAGATCTCCGCCGAACCGCAGCCGCAGGGGCCTTCACTGCTGTGAATACAGCTCAAACAATCGCCCGGCTGCATCCCTGCGACCGCCTGACTGTCCCGCCCAATCAGCCGGCTGACCATATTGTTAATCTTCTGTACCCGAAGCTGACTGTCTAATAAAATCATACCAATCGGAACCGTGTCAAAAATATGCTGAAGATTCTGGCGTTCGGCTTCAAGCCTCCGCTCTGCTATAACCCGATCAGTCTGATCCAGAACATACGCCGTTACATGGGTCAGCTTGCCACCAAAGTCATACACTGGAAACGCATGAAATTCAAGACAGCGAGGCCGTCCCTGATCGTCCGAATAACTGCGTTTCACACAGGCAGATTTTCGGGTTTGCTTGACCAGGTCGATTGGACAGTCTTGTCCACATGGGGCAAGAGCCTTAACGAAACCGCCATCAAAATAACTGCATGTGGCCGCGCACGCATAGGATTCGTGCGAGGCACGATTGGCAAATTCCTGTTTACGCTGTTCTACATCAAAAACATAAAACGGGTGCGGCAGAGAATCGATCGCATGCTGAAGAAAACGGCTGTCCGAAGTGATGTTTTTGGTTAATTCCCGACATGCCAGCGCCGCAGCCGTAAACATCGCGCTCATGCCGATGCTATAGAGCAGCATTTCATTGACGGTATGAGGAATCGTCATTTTCTCAATCGAATCGACGGGCATCTGGTGAATCTGGCCTTTGCGCAATTGCATATTCCATATCAGAAGGCTTTCAACAAGGCTCTTTTTCTGGAACCAACTGAAATGGGCTGCCAAACCCAGAATCACAACAGAAAAAATACTGACACCGACAATAAATGTCCAAAAGACCTGTCGATTCGTTTGTTTTTGACCTATCATACTTAAATTCCTTATTCCGGATATTCATCCGGCATAATTCCGATCCGGGCAACTGGGGTATCTATCGGGAAAACTACCTATATGATTTAGAAAAAAATGTCCGACAGGCCGCAGAATGGCATTTCCAATGAAAAAAAACGGGATGTGCCGGCTAAAGCGTCCGATAACACGCCCCTGATTTTACCGCCCATAAGCCGCCCCTGATAAAGCCTTGCTTTTTTGCCGCAATGGTGGTATCATCCGGGGTTTTACTAAACGAAAGAAACATAATGAGTACCGACCATATACGCAATTTTTCAATTGTAGCCCATATTGACCACGGCAAAAGCACGCTGGCCGACCGGTTGCTGGAAATGACCGGCGCCGTCAGCGACCGTGAGCGCAAAGACCAGATTCTGGACTCAATGGACTTGGAGCGCGAACGCGGAATCACCATCAAGGCCTCGGCAGTAACGATGAATTATACCTTTGAGGGCAAGACCTATATGCTCAACC
This sequence comes from uncultured Pirellulales bacterium, assembly GCA_964537635.1. Classification (GTDB taxonomy): domain Bacteria; phylum Planctomycetota; class Phycisphaerae; order Sedimentisphaerales; family Anaerohalosphaeraceae; genus Anaeroglomus. The sequence goes on along the minus strand of CAZICJ010000007.1, from coordinate 63,499 downwards.
TCATCGACACGCCCGGCCATGTCGATTTCCACTACGAGGTTTCGCGGGCGCTGACCGCCTGCGAAGGAGCGCTTTTAGTCGTGGACGCCAGCCAGGGCGTCGAGGCGCAAACCGTTGCCAATGCGTATCTTGCCGTCGAAAGCGGCTGTGAAATTCTGGGCTTGATTAACAAAATCGACCTGCCGTCGGCGCAACCCGACATTGTTGCCGAAGAAATTGAGCATGTTCTTGGTATAGATAGTCTGGATTGCATCCCTATCAGTGCCAAGACCGGCCAGGGTATCGATAAACTCCTGGAAGCCATCGTCCGCAAGCTGCCTTCGCCGCAGGACAATGACGACCAGCCAACGGCGGCGCTGATTTTTGACAGCATTGCCGATGATTACCGCGGCGTGATTTGCTATGTCCGCGTCTTTGCCGGCGTCTTGACCCCCAAGCAGAAAATCCGCCTGATGGGAGCCAACAAGACTTATACCATTTCCGAACTGGGCAAATTCAGCCCCAAAATGACCCCTGTATCGCAGCTGGCAAGCGGCGAGGTCGGCTATGTGATTGCCAATATCCGCCAGCTCAAGGATGTAACCATCGGCGACACGATTACCGATATGCTGCGACCGGCCGAAAAACCGCTGGCCGGCTACAAGCCCCCGATGCAGATGGTTTTTTCCGATTTCTATCCCGGGGCTGCGACGGAATATCCAAAACTGCGGGCGGCATTTGAAAAACTGACCCTCAACGATTCCAGTTTTTCCTTTTCGGTGCAGAACTCCCCCGCCCTGGGCTTTGGTTTTCGATGCGGCTTCCTGGGCCTGCTGCACATGGAAATCATTCAGGAACGGCTCGAACGCGAAAATGATGTTTCGGTCGTACAGACCGCCCCGACGGTCAGCTATGAAATCCTGCTGACCGATGGCTCCACTAAACGCATCGATTCACCCAGCGAGCTGCCGCCCAAAGACCAGATTGCCGAAATTCGAGAACCGTTTGTCAAACTGGAAATCATCACCGCCAACGATTGTCTGGGCGGCATTATGAAGCTGTCCGAAGAACGCCGATGCAGGCTGCTGAAAACCGAATATCTGAGCCCCACCCGCGTCATGCTCGAATACAAAGCCCCGCTGGCCGAAATCGTCTATGACTTTTATGACCTGCTCAAAGGCATCAGCCACGGCTATGCAACCATGGATTACGAATTTACCGGTTTTGAGGCCGGCGAATTAGTCAAAATCGACATCTTAGTCAACCGCGAAGTCGTCGATGCGCTGAGCCTGATTGTCCATCGCAGCAATGCCGAGCAGCGCGGACGCAAAATGATTCTCAAACTGCGAAAAGCGATTCCCAAGCATCAGTTCGAGATTCCGCTGCAAGTCGCCATCGGCGGCAAAATCATCGCCCGCGAGACCATCAAGGCATACCGCAAGGATGTGCTGGCCAAATTGTACGGCGGCGACGTAACGCGAAAAATGAAACTGCTCAAAAAGCAGAAGGAAGGCAAAAAGCGGATGAAGGCCATTGGGCAGGTCAATATCCCGCAGGAAGCCTTTATGTCGATTCTCGATACCTCCGACGACTAAATCGAAAAAGACTACACGATGCGGCTTAAATGTATCTTATGCAAAGTGCTTCAGCGGGAGGCCTATTGGTGCGCCGCTCGAAGCCCGAATATCATCGACATTGTGCTGATGCCGCAGGGTCTGCACAATACGCCGGATGTCCTTCGTGCCGAGGTGCAGAAAGAAGCCGACAAAATCCACGATGCGGCTGGCAACCGCTACGATGCCATTCTGCTGGGCTACGGCCTGTGCAGCAACGGCGTTGCGGGCATTTCCTGCAAAACCGAGATGATCATTCCGCGCGCCCATGACTGCATTACACTGCTGCTGGGCAGCCGGCGCCGCTATCAGGAGTATTTCGACAGCCACCGCGGCACCTACTGGTACAGTGTCGGCTGGCTGGAAAATTCCCCCATGCCCGGCCCCGATCGACTCAACGCCCTCAAAGCCGAATACACCGAAAAATACGGGGCGGATAATGCCGAATTTCTGATGGAGACCGAGCAGGGCTGGATGAAGGAATATCAATGGGCAACGTTCGTGGATTGGGGTCTGCCCGGCACAGATGCCCAAAAGATATATACCCGAAATTGCGCATCGCATCTGCACTGGCAGTACGACGAGGTTGCCGGCGACAGTGGCCTGATGCAGCGGTTTTTTGACGGGCGATGGAGCGAGGATGAATTTCTCCGCATCCTACCGGGGCAAGTAATCCGCCAGGACATCAGCGGAACGGACATTATCACCACGGAGCCAATCGGATGATTGTTTGGGAATGGATTTCGGCGATTCTGTTCGGCACGCTGGTTGTATCCATCTTCTATCTGGAATCCCGTCTCTGGCTGTCGGCGGCAATACGCAAATTTCGCAAGTCGCCCGATTGGAAAAAACCCCTTACTGGTAAAATGGCAATGATGGTTCATTGTCTGGCGGCAGTGGGACTGCTGTGCGTGCTGTACGGGTATTTTGTGGAGCCGTACTGGATTGAAGTCAACACCTATTCGATACCGACAGTCAAACTGCACAACGCCCGCTTTCGCATTGTCCATATCTCGGATTTACATTGCGACGACAAGCCCCGCGCCGAACATCAACTCGTTCAATTGATAAATGCTGCCAAACCCGATATCGTGGTCTTTACCGGCGACGCGATCAATGAACAGGCGGCATTAGAGCTGTTCCGCAAAACGATGCGCGATATCGAAGCGCCGCTGGGCAAATTCGCCGTGACGGGCAATAATGATGTGGTGTACTGGCGAACCTTAAATTTATACAAACAAACCGGATTTCATCTGCTCAATACCGGCGTGGAAACAATCACCAAAGATGGCGAATCCATCGGCATCGGCGGCTTAGATTACGAGCAGGGAGAGCATAGCTGGCAGACCATCGGCAAATTCCAGCCCGACACATTCAATCTCTTCCTGTACCACAATGCCGATATGCTGGAATACTACCCCAACCCGCCGTATGATTTATATCTGAGCGGCCATACGCACGGCGGACAGGTCGCCTTGCCGTTTTATGGGGCGCTGCTGACCCTGTCCCGCCACGGCAAAAAATATGAAGCCGGCCTGTATGATGTCGGCGGACATCATTTATTCGTCAATCGCGGTATCGGTATGGAAGGCGGCTTTGCGCCGCGGGTGCGGTTCTGCGCCAGGCCGCAAATCGCGGTCTTTGACATTATCCCCGCACAGGAGGCTCGCAAATGACAGCGATGGAATGGATTACCGTCAGCGGCATCGGCGTCGGTCTGGCGATGGATGCGTTTGCAATCGCCGTCGTCAGCGGCGCGGTCTATCGCCAATTGCATATCGGCCACGCCCTGCGGATGGCGTTATTTTTCGGCGGCTTTCAGGCGGTCATGCCGATTATCGGCTGGGCGGCTGGCCAGACATTCAAGGCGCTGATGACCGCTTATGACCACTGGATTGCCTTTATCCTGCTGATGGCGGTCGGCTCCAAGATGATCTACGAAGCCGTCAAAATCAAAGAAGTGGAAGATAAACCGCAAGACCCCGCCAACCTGATGACCCTGTTGACACTCGGCGTCGCCACCAGTATCGACGCATTGGTCGTCGGTATCACCCTGTCGCTGGTAACCCCATCCATCTTTCAGGCCGTCAGCGTCATTGGCATCATTACGTTTCTTATCTGCTTTGCCGGATGGGAGTTGGGCAAACGCGCCGGCCACATTTTCGAAAACAGAATCGAAGTCCTTGGCGGAGCCATCATTATCCTCATCGGACTCAAAATCCTCATCACCCATCTGTGGTCATAAAAGCAAATCTGTTTTTGTAACCGTTCACGAGATATTAGAACTCTGTCTATGTCGGCCTGAAAGGCCAGTATAGAATAGCCCAGCCCAGCGGGCTGGGTATCAAAACCTGCACCCCTTTTTCGCCCTGTAAGGGCAGAATACAAAGGTAATGATATACTGCTCTTTCAGAGCGCGAAACAAACGTTGGACTACAACAACCCAGGGCGATGCCCTGGGCTATTTTATAATGCACCTGCGGTGCGAAAAACCTATTGGAATCCGTGAACGATTCCCTGTTTTTACGATTCCTGGCTGGTCATCTGCTGAATAAACGCATCGGCTTCCGCAATCGATTTTTCCATCTCGCTGACAAGCAGGCCGATATCATTTTCCATCGTGGATAGTTCCCCTTGCAGTGAGGCGATAGCCTGGGCGTTCAGATTATGCTTCAAAAACAGCACCTGGTCGCCGAACGCCGACAAGACCGGCTCTATCCGCGATTCGGCCCTTTCCATCGCCGCAATCAGCTTGTCATACTGCTGCTGTGTCCGGTCAAGCGTCGCCTGGCTTTTCTTGCGAAGGCTGTCGTTTTTGTATTGGCCAAGCTCCTTGTCCCATTCGGCAAACAGGTCTTTGGCAACACGCTTGACATCGCTGATGCGTCCCTTGACGGCGTCGGCTTTGGATTTGCTGCGCTCGTATTCGGCGTTGAGCGTTTTGTATTTTTTTTCGAGCTGGCCGCCCTCCACCTTGACCACCGAGCTGAATTGCTCCAGCGCTGAGGCGAACTGCTCTTTGGCGGCGTTCTGGGCGTCGCGGGCATCCTTGACATTATCCACCAGAATATCCCGCTTGTGAACCCCGAAGGTTTCCATTGTCTTGTAATAGGCCGTCTGGCAGCCGGCCGCCAATAGGACTCCCGCCAGCATAAAATCCGCTAAAACCCGTGTCGTCGTTTTTTTCATACCTACCTCATTTCCCTAAAAAAACCTCTTTCACACCAATTTAACTACGCCTGTCATTATAGCCGACAGACGGCACAGCAACAATGTTTTTTAAAAAACGCCCGACGGGCGCACTGCACACCCAAAAAATCTTATTGATTGGGAAACTGTTGCAGATACAATGGAATGCTGTTGTACAATGGAACAGTCGGTTTTACCGTCGTTATTGTTTGTATTGTTGCTGGCGGCGACGCCGCAGGATAAACCATGAAACCATCAGCCAGGCATTATATCTTCAAAGGCCATGTGCAGGGCGTCGGCTTTCGCTATACGGTGCGCCAGATTGCATCCGCAATGCCAATTACCGGATTTGTTCGCAATCTGCCAGACAGGAGTGTCGAAGCGGTCTTTCAGGGGTCGGATGCCGACATCGATACCTGCATCCAGAAGATTCGGGATACCTTCGGCAGCTATATTCGGTCCATAGACGCCTCGCCGATGGTGTTCAACCCGGCGCACAGCGATTTTGACATCGCTTTTTAATCACTGCTACAGCTCTGAAACGGGAATCTTATCCAGCACCGCCAGAGCGATTTTGACATTGCCAAACGGAGCGCTGACGGCAAAACCTGCCGTATGGGCCTGGAGTTTTTCAATCATTTCTCGTGCGATATCCACGCCGATTTTGCGTCCATCCTGCTGTGTTTTGGCGGCTTTCATTCTGTCAAGCAGCTCAGGCGGAACGACAACGCCGGGGACTTCATTGGCCATAAACTCGGCGTTTTTGTAGCTGGTAAAAGGCCAGATTCCGGCAATCAGCGGTACGGGGTATTCCTTGACAGCATCCTGAAAGGCATAAAACATTTCCACATCGAACACCGGCTGGGTGATCGCATACTCGGCGCCGGCTTTTGCCTTTTGGCCGAACCGCACAATCTCACGATGAATTTCACAGGCGACGGGATTGGCGCCGACGCCGACAGTCAGCCCCAGCGCTTCGGGCAGGGCGTTGCCCGCGATATCCAGCCCGCAATTGAGATTAACAACCACCCGCGTCAATTCGACAGAATCCAAATCAAACACACCCGTCGCGTCGGGGTATTCCCCCAGTTTCGGCGGGTCGCCGGTAATCAACAGCACATTGTTAACTCCCATCGCCGCAATACCCAGCAGGTCGGATTGCAGGCCGATAATGTTTTTGTCCCGGCAGCAGACATGCAGAATGGTTTCGATATGTGCCTGCTGCTGGATTTTGACGGCGGTTACCAGAGGACTCAGCCGTGCGCTGGCACGGGGACCGTCGGGGATATTGATGGCGTCAATGCCCGCCGCCGCGCACAATGCCGCGTTTTGAATCAATTTGCCGGCGTCAATACCCCGAGGCGGCGTCAACTCAATGCAGGATACCGGCAGGCCGGCGGCGATTTTTTTTCCGAGATTGGATTTTTGCCCCAGCGGCTTTGGCGTCAGCCCCGGTCTGGGCTGACTTTGCGCGGCTGCCGGCGTACTGATGGAAATCCGGGGTGCGGCAGCCTTGGTCAACGGCTTGACGGCTTTGGCAATTTGGCGGATATGTTCGGGCGTGGTTCCGCAGCAGCCGCCCAGAATTTTGACGCCGTTTTCAAAAAACCGCTTGGCGTATTCGGCCATATATTCGGGTGTGCACATATACAGCATCCGTCCATCGACCTGTCTTGGCAGGCCGGCGTTGGGCTGGGCCGAAATGGGCTTGCTGCAAACGGCGCGGAGTCGTTTCACCGCTTCCAGCATATCCGACGGCCCCAGCGAGCAATTGAGTCCGACCGCGGTTACCGCCGGATGAGCGGCGATGGCGGCAGTCGCCGTTTCGATCGGCGTCCCAAAACGGGTTTCCATCTGCTGTGTGCAAATCAGTTGAGCCAGGATGGGCAATTTGCAGACACTTGCCGCCGCATCAATGGCCGTTTGCAATTCATCGGGACTGGCGAAGGTTTCCAGAATGATAAAATCGACGCCGCCGGCGGCCAGACAGCCAACCTGTGCGGAAAAGGCCTCGATTGCCGCGGCTCGAATCTCATCGGACAGCACCGGCATATCCACGCCCAGCGGCCCCACTGCGCCGGCCACCAGGATATCGCTGCCGGCCGCCTGACGCGCCAGACCCGCGGCTGCAGCGTTAATCTGGCTGACCCTGTCGGCAAGACCAAAACGCGACAGCTTAAACGCATTGGCGCCAAATGTATTGGTTTCAACAAAGTCCGCCCCGGCGTCAATATACTGCTGGTGTATCTGGACAATTTGAGCCGGACGCGACAGGCACAATTCATCGAAACAGGCGTTGAGAAACACGCCCTGCTGATACAGCATGGTTCCCATGGCGCCGTCGCCGACCAGAATCCCGGTGTTGAGTTTATTTATAAAATGCTGCATTATGCCTGCAAATTCCGAACTGCCGACTATTTCCGCTTGAGAATATCGCGGATTTCTTCAAGCAGGAGTTCCTGTTTGGGCGGTGCCGGCGGCGCCGCCGGAGCGGCTTGCTGTTTGCGTTTGAGGCTGTTGATGACCTTGATCAGCGCAAAAACAGCCATCGCCACAAAAATAAAATCGATCAGCACATTCAGAAAGGCGCCATATTTAATCGCTACCAGCGGTGTAACGACCTTGCCCGCCTCATCGAGCACCTCTTTCTGCAGCACGATGCTCATTTTGGAAAAATCCATCTTGCCCAGCAGCAGCCCGATCGGCGGCATCATCACATCACCGACCAGCGACGAAACAATCTTGCCGAACGCCCCGCCGATGATAATACCGACGGCCAGGTCTATCACATTGCCCCGCATCGCAAACTCTTTAAATTCTTTCAGCAATCCCATACAGTCTCCATAAAAAAATACCCCCATACTTTTCCGTATTATTTCACACACGCCGGCCGCTGTCAATCAATTTCGGGCGTTCTTGCCCGGAAATATGTCTATGGCGCCGGCCTCGATGAGCCGATTTGGTTGACGCGCGGATGGGCGAGCGGTAAAATCATAAAGAAGATGAGAAGACAGAAGTGGAATTTTGCTGTTTTTATTTTTTACCGAAGATACGAAGGACACGAAGACAAGAAAGTTTGAAAAAATCGGTGAAATCTCTGTAATTTTATCCTGAGCCTGCCGAAGAATTGCGGTTTCTCCTGTTCAAAATCCTATCTTTCTACGAACTGCGAACTAAGAACTACGAACTTTCTTCAAAACGAGCCCATTTCAGCTAACGGACGGCCGGCAGCTTGACAAACCCCGCCGCCGCAATGTCCGGCTCGGTCATTTGTCTGGCCGCCGACAGCACACCGGGATTGACCGCACTCTGATGAAGATAAACAGGCTGGCCATTTTTCTGGAAATACTCAATCAATTTCTGCCATTTATCCGTATTTTCGTGTATCACATGCACATCGCTGCGCCCGCCCTCAATATGAATCAGATAGCGATAGGTCATTGCCGGCCAGAATGTTGACACGACTACGGCTTTTTGGGGATATTTTGCTTCCGCTATCCGCCGGCATTCCGCTTGGCGCACCTTTTCTTCAGGAGTATTTCGATTTACCAAGTTATAGTTGGTTGCCAGTAAATAAAGCGGTACAAGCAGACAGGCGGTTCGGTACACAACCATACGCCGGCTGACTCCCTGTCCGCCGGCCGCACCCAATCCCGCCGCCAAAGCAAGCCCCGCAATCCCGGGAATCGTAAAGGTCAGATTATCCCACCGATGATGCCACAAGATAAACGCCAGATTGCTCGCAAACATCCACAATCCAAGAACCGCCCAGCCCCAATTCCTGCGCTGCAATACAAGTCCAATCGGAATCAGCAGCAAGCCCAAAAGTCCGATACTCGTCCCCCGCCCCTGCTCATTGTTGCGAGGGTCGCCTTGGGCGTATCGGTCGCCCTTAGCCCCAAGACCGCTCAGCATCCAGGCGTATTTGTCAAAATCCCGTCCAACCACTTGAGGATTAAATTTTGCCTCTGCTTTATAGAGCAAACCGGTACAATACTTCACAGACCCCTCAATCCGGCTGCCCAGAGGCTGGGGGTTGATTGTGAAATTATCCGCCAAAATCTGAAACCGCAAGTTCGTATCGCGCCCATACAGTTGGCTAATGCGATTCTCCGGCGAATAACGAATCACATTAAACGCCACCGTGATTGTGAATGGAATCACAAACACCACCATCGCCAATACCACTCGAACAACCCCCATACGGACTTTCTTGCGCAGAGAGAACCACAAAATCAAAAATCCCGGCATAATCACAATTTCCGAAATCCGGTCGGCGACGCACACACCCAATGCCAACATGCCCGCATACAGCCAGACCGCCCTGTTGGTTTCGATAAACCGGCACAGCCCGTACATCCCAGACAGCAGAAATGCGGTATAAAACACATACACTTCCGCCACAAGGCAATAGGACCAGTACATATTGCTCAATCCCAGTATTGACGCCGCAACCACCCCCGCCAGTACACTGCCCGACACCCGCCGGACAACCCCATACAACGCCAGACATCCGACCGTACCAAACACCGCCATCATCAGATTGATCCGCCAGGCAATACTGCCGCCGACAGGCAGCAGGCTGAACAGTTTCCCAAAACAAATTTCAATGGCATAGCCCGGCGGATGGCAAATCCCCAATAATGGGCTTAAAAATTGCAGTTCTGCCGAATCCCCCGCATCCACCCCCGGCAGCAGCGTCAAAAAATAAAGCACAAACAGAAAACCCGCAAGCAGGTACGGCGCCGCCTTCCGTAAAAGCGGACGGTCTGCCGCAGGCAAGGACATAAAAGTCGGCGCCTCAACTGCCTTATGCTCTACCGGTCGTCGTCTTTTCATATCGCCCCGCTCACCAATGAATTATCCTCATATCTGCGAAAATCCAACTATACCTTGCCCCCAATGGACACAAGGTCATCAAGCCAGCAATCCAGCAACGGTAATTCTTCTTTGCCGACTAAGCCCATCTCGACAAGTTTCTCATAGCATCGCCGCAGATTACTTCCAAGATTGTCCGCACCGGCCAAAAGCGGCAGCCGCTCCAACTGCTCGCAAATCGCCCCGTTATGGAGATAGCCGGACACTTCGTCCGCAAAATCCTTCATCAGATTGTGAGTGTTCCGCTGCTGGGTCATCGTCGGTTCATGAAAAAGAACCCCCCAGCCGTTTTCCCATGCGATACGCTGTGCGATGAAACTGCGCCAGATATCCGTCATCCGAAAACTGCAATACGCCGGCAGATACAGCAGCGGGAAAGCCTCTTTGGCCCATTTGGTGGACTGGCTGTTAAAGGGACACCACGTCCCGACCCCAATCGCCGCCCGGCGGTCATTACGAAACGTCTGATCGACCGGCATAATCAGCCGGCAGATGGCATCCACATCCGGATTGCCGTTAACGACGGCCTGCTGAATCGGACACCTCAACCGCCGCTGCGGCAGGCTTTCATAGTCCGGCACCGGTTTTTGAATCGCATCCAGCGCCAGCCCTCGCGGCCAAATAGTATCGTCGGTAAAATAGCGGTACAGATTCGCCCATCCATGATGCTCAAGAACGCCGACCGTGCGGTCAAACGGCGGAATCTCCCAAAAAGCCTGCATCGGAGCGTTGTCATCATCGGTCTCAAAAAGCGTATCGCACCCGCGTCCAATCGCCAGCAGATACCCGATATTTTTGCGGGCATAGTGCCGTGTTGGACACTTGGCCGCAAAAGACAACCCTGTCTCCAATTGCCGCCCAACATCATAAAAATCGCAGCCGGCCAGCGAAAATTCAGCGGGACTTTTGGTATCGCCGATAAGAATGAAATCGATACCGTGTTTTTGGCTGCCGTCGGCCAACGCCTGCAGAATCGCATTGGGTTCGGCAATAGAGGTAACCACAAGGGCTGGGCGGCTCATAAGGTGTTCTCCACTATCATAGCGTCCCCCGCAGCCGCATCCCAAACAGCCGCCAGAGATTGACAATGGCGTCTCTCAAGATCGCCGAATTGACATTACTGCTGGGACACGAAAATGTAATCGGCACCTCGGTAATTCGCGGCCCTCGGCAGAACGCCTTAATCTCGGTCTGAAAAAAATGCCCGCGCGAACGAATCCCCTTGTCAAGCACCATCCGCAGCGCCTCAGCACTAAACAGTTCAAAGCCGCTGGTCATATCCTTGAGTTTAGTACCCAGCAGCAGATTGGTCAAAATCGAGCCGCCCCGGCTGATAACAAAGCGTTTGAGATTGGCGTCGGTATAACGGCCACCCTTGCAGAAGCGGCTGCCGAACACGCAGTCATAGCCCTGGCTCATCGTCTCAAAAAATTGCGGAATTTGCGGCGGTTGATGGCTAAAACCGGCGTCGATTTCCAAAATCCAGTCGCATCCGCCGGCCAGCGCCTCCCGATATCCCTTCACATACGCATCAACCACGCAGCGATTCTCCGGAGCCCAAACCACCACCAACTGCGGAAATTGCGGCTCCATCGCCCGAACAACGCCCAGCGTCCCATCGGTGCTTTTGTTGTCCAAAACGGCAAAAAAACTGACTTTGGCAAACCCCCGGCATTCGGCCAGCACCGCGGGAATAAACTGGCGCACATTGCCGCTTTCGTTGGCCATCGGACATACAATGCCCAGATGAAAGTCGTGTCTGGCTGTCTTTTGCAACGATTTCGCCTTTCTTTTGCCCCTCTTGTACACGATTACACAGGTTTTTCAACCTTTTTTCACCAGATTTGTCTTCAGCAATTACGGGAGGCTACAAAATCAGCATTGCATCGCCGTAGGAAAAAAACCGGTATTCCTGTTCGACCGCATGGCGATAGGCTTTCAAGATGGTATCCAGTCCCGCAAACGCCCCCACCAGCGCCAGCAGTGTCGAACGCGGCAGATGAAAATTGGTAATCATTGCATCGACCATCTGAAAATGATAGCCGGGCATAATAAACAGATTGGTCTTGTCCGCTTTGGCTTTGACGAGCCCGCCGCTGCAAGCCGATTCCAATGTGCGAACCGAAGTCGTCCCCACGGCAACAACCCGGCCTCCGGCTGCCTTGGTCTGATTAATCACCTCGGCGGCTTGCGGCGTTATCTCATAATTCTCATAGTGCATCGGATGCTCTTCAAGCGTTTCGGTCTGAATCGGCTTAAAGGTTCCAATCCCGACATGCAGGGTTACACAGGCGGTATTGACCCCCATCTGCTCCAGCTTGTCCAAAAGCGGCTTGTCGAAATGCAGTCCCGCCGTCGGGGCGGCAATCGCACCATAAGTCCTGGCATACACGGTCTGATAGGTCCGCAAATCCTCATCATTGAGAATCGCAGGGTCATCCCGCTTGATGTACGGCGGCAGCGGCACAAATCCTACCTGTTCGAGGATGGTTTCGACGGGCGTCGGGTCATCCATCCTGAACACCCAAAAACCATGAGGGGTTCTTTCCAGCGGCATCAGCCGATATGCCGGACGCCCCGCCCTGTCCAGCAGGTCGATTGCCTGGCCGGCCTTAATCCGCCGGGCATTTCTAACCAGCGCCTGCCAGATACCTGGCTGCGGCTGGTCAGCCAGCAGCGCCTCCAGTTTGACACCGCTTTCCTTTTGAACATAAAACCTTGCAGGCATTACCTTTGTGTCATTAAGTACAAGACAGTCCCCCGCTTTCAGGTAGCCCAATAAATCCCCAAACTGCTTGTCGGCAATAGTATTGCGGATACGGTTAAGCACCAGCAACCGCGACAAAGAGCGTTTGTCCGATGGTTTTTGGGCAATCAGTCCGGCCGGAAGTTGATAATCCAGCATCGATGTTTTCATGGGCAGCTCAACTCAATAATTCGCGGAATTATTCACACGACATTTATTTTTATTTTACGTATAAAAAGAAGTAAATGGAACATAAAAGATATCCGATATACCCGCAGTTGACAACAACCAAGCAGGTATTTCGTAAGTGGGTGATAACCATGAGTGAATCATTTTTTGAAAAACTGTGTTGCGAAATCGGGTCGATGAATGCCGGCGAGGTCAAGGACCGAATCCTGCATTTCAAGGGGAAAATCAGGCTGGACTTTACCGAAGACTACTTGAACGGTCTTTCGGTGGACCGCCTGCGGCATATCCTGCTGGCCGCCATGATGACCGATTCCCGAAAGACGGCCTGATATCTGATCTCTGTTCAGGTCATGTCATCTCACTGGGAACGGCTTGGTAAAAAAATCTGTAAAAATTTGCCAAAATAACAATGCTAAAAGTCTTGTCGTCGTTTTTCCACCGCCCGGTTTGCCTGATTGGTCATATAGCAATCCGTCAGGCCCAGCAGCCGGCGGGCGGATTCATCCGGCAGTTTGTGCACGTCCCGCAGTTTCAGGACGGCATCGAGCGCCTTGCAACTGTAAAAATCGTGATTTTCGATGCTTTCGACCTCAATTATCCCTAACTCATCATCCCTACTGATTTGGACATAGATCGAATAGACCGCACAAAGTTCCGTTCGGGGACACAATAACCGCTTTTGCATATCCGAATTCTCCATAATCTACGGGATTCTTTTTTCAATTGCCGCCCATCACATCCGCATTATCCCCTTTTGCAAGTTGCAAACAAGCGAAATTTCTGAGAATCCGGATACTGACGCTTTTTACTTTTTTTTACACCCTGCAATATTTGCTATTGTCCCAGCGTCTGCTTGTTTGAAACAGCCGTCGGTAAAAAAATGAGTACTGGATCGAACAATAACCAATATTTTTTATGGAGGTACATTATGAAACATGTCAAAAATCTTATCGTTGTCAGTTTGTTGCTGACATGTGTCGGGTCTGCCCTTGCGGCAGATATGGTTCCTGTCGCCAGGGACTATCGCATCGCCGCCGGCACCAACAAGGCGCTGTTCCACAACAAGGACCTGCTGGAAATAACCGTTGATGTCCTCAACCATGACGCCCAGCCGGTCAAGTTGACGCCCATCGTGCCGGAAGTGGTTGTCGAAGACAACTCGGCTGTTGCGGCGACGCTGGATGAAGCGCCGGTCAATGTCGAAATCAAACCCAATATGCCGCTGGTGGGCTTTGCCAAGCTGATTCCGCTAAACGTGCCCCCGGCTATCGATGCGGCTGGAGCGGAGATTCTGCCGCCGGTCTATCGGCTGCCGCTGCTGGGCAGTCCCGGCATCCCCGGCCACAGCACCCGTATCATTTCCAAGGCGCGGATTCTGATTGGCTTGGCTCCCGCACACGATGTCCCGGCCGATGAGCCAGCGGCTGCGCCCGCGACTGCCGACCGGATTCCCGCTGTAGGCATCTTCGTCGCCCCCCGCCCCGGCGAATACCTGCTGGAATGCCACATCACAACCATTGACGGCGTTGGACTTGCGGTGGCACAGAAGATTATCCGCATTGCGCCGCGTCAGCCAGACCCAACTGCCGACCTCATTGGCCAAACAAACAAAACCGTTACTATCATCAACGAAAAGGTGACCAAAGACCTTGAGTTGGACGCTCAAACCAACGCCTATGTCAAACTCAACAAGACGATGATTCAGACCATCTTGAAATATGTTACGGGCATTCGACCAACGACAACAACGACGAAGGCCGTTCAGACCGTCAATCCATAGTACATCGCTTGTCTGTGCAGGATTTTCAAACAGGCTGCCGGTTTATGCCCGGCGGCCTGTTTTTGTTTGAAAAAACCACCCAAGGCGGATATAATACCCTGTTGTGGATATAAGATATTCATTTACAATGGCTTACATAAACTATATGGTTTTTCGCTTCTTCCATAAGGATATTTATGCTGCTTAAGACAGGTATTGTGGCAACGGTGGGGCCTGCCAGTTCCGACCCGAAGGTACTGGAACAAATCATTGGGCTGGGTGTAACGACATTTCGACTGAACTTTTCACATGGCAGTTTTGCAGAGCATAAAGCCCGGCTGGATGCGATTCGGCAGGCCAGCGCCGCAGTCCCCCACGCGGTAGGCGTGCTGGGGGACTTGTGCGGCCCCAAACTGCGCATCGGCAAAATCGAGCCGGCCGGCCAATCGCTCAAGACAGGCGACCATGTTGTCATCGGCACTGATGCGGCAACGGGAACCGCGAGCCGCTTTGGAACCACTTATCCGGATTTTGTCGGCGATGTGAGCGTGGGGCAGCGTGTGCTGATCGATGATGGACTGCTTGTCCTGCGAGTTATCGAAAAGAAACCAACCGAAGTCCACTGCGAAGTGATTGTCGGAGGACCGATTTCCAGCGGCAAGGGCATCAATCTGCCCGATTCCAAGCTGCGTATAGCGGCTCTGACGGAAAAGGATTTTCGTTGTGCCGACTGGGCAATTGAAAATGGTCTGGATTATCTGGCGCTGAGTTTTGTCCAGCATGCCGGGGATATCGAAGCGCTTAAAGCGTATCTGAACAAGGTTGGTTCGCCGATTCAGGTTGTCGCCAAAATCGAAAAGCCGCAGGCGGTTGCCGATCTGGAAGCGATTGTTGACGCATCGGATGCCATTATGGTCGCCCGCGGCGATTTGGGCGTCGAGATGGATTTAGCCAACGTACCGCTGGTGCAAAAACGGATTACGGCGCTGTGCCGCAGGAAGGGCAAGTCAGTCATTGTCGCCACGCAGGTCGTCCAGTCGATGATAGAAAATGCCAGCCCGACACGGGCAGAGGCCAGCGATATTGCCAACGCGGTGATGGATTATACTGATGCGATTATGCTGTCGGGCGAAACGGCGGTCGGCAAGTATCCGATTGAATCGGTGCGGGCGATTGCCCATATCAGCCGGCGGTCGGAACAATGGCTTGAGGAACAAAACTTTCCGCGTCCGGTTATTGAAACAGAGGCCCGCTTACGCGATGCCGCCGCCGTCGCCAGAGCGGTTGCGGAAATGGTCGATACGATTCAGGTCAAACTATTGCTGTTGTGGTCGGACAAAGGCCATGTGGCGCGGCTGTTCAGCAAGGCACGACTCGATGTACCGGTAGCGGCATTTTGCCCTGACCCGGTGTTGTGCCGTCAGATGAGTCTGAATTACGGGATTGTTCCGGTCTGTCTGCCATTGCCGAATAATGCGGATGCGTTTTTTGAAGCGGCGTGTAAAATTGTGTGCGATAACGGCTGGGCGAGCCGCGGCGACCGGGTTCTGGTGATTCCGCCGCCGGTTATCGTCAATAGCCAGAATGAATATTGCCTGCTGCAAAAAATCTTGTAGGTTGTCAACGGCTTTGCGGTATTGGGGCAAATAGTTAATTTTGTGGAGTCCGTAATGCGGGTAATTTTTTTATCGCCGGGTTCCGGCGGGCAGTTTTATTGCGAGAATTGTATTCGCGACGCCGGCTTGCTTCGCGGCCTGCGTGCCGCGGGCGCCGACGCCTTGTCTGTCCCGATGTATCTGCCGGCCGGCATCGAACATGCCGACATAACGCAAAGCCCCATTTTTTTCGGTGGCGTCAATGTCTATCTGCAGCAGAAATTCGGCATCTTCCGAAAAACACCCCGCTGGCTGGATTGCCTGCTGGACAGCCAGTCCCTGCTTGCCAGGGTCTCTCGGCTCGCAGGCATGACCAATGCCAAAGAACTTGGCGAAACGACCCTGTCTATGCTGGCCGGCAGAGACGGCAGACAGGTCAAGGAATTAGACCGCCTGATGGAATGGCTCATCCTGCCGGAAAACCGACCCGATATTGTAATTTTTTCCAACGCTCTGCTGATTGGCCTTGCCGCTGAAGTCAAACGCCGGCTGGGCTGCAAGACGCTGTGCCTGCTGCAGGATGAAGATGGATTTATCGACGGATTGGGCGACCCGTGGACAAGACAGGTCTGGGATGCGATTGGCAGCAAAGCGGCGGATATAGATTTGTTTATCGCCGTCAGCCGCTATTACCGCGACGCGATGTGCCGCCGGCTGGGGCTTGCCGCTGACAGAATCGAGGTCGTCTATGGCGGATTGGATTTATCGCAATATCCCGCAGGAACGGTGCACAAAACCCCGACCATCGGTTTTCTGTCGCGCATGTGCTATAACAATGGATTGGATATTCTGATTGAAGCGGCCGGCATTCTGCATCAACAGCATGCTGCCAATATCCGCCTGATCCTGTGCGGCGGGCAGACATCCGCCGATGCGGCGTTTATCTCCGATGTCAAACGCCGCATCGACTCGCTTGGATTAAGCGAACGGGTGGAATTTCGCTTGGACTTTGGCCCGGATGCGCGCCGGCAGTTTTTGCAGGATATTTCCATCCTTTGCGTGCCGCATCGTCATCCGGTCGCGTATGGGCTCAGCGTGCTGGAGGCAATGGCAGCCGGAGCCGCGTTTGTTGCGCCGCGTCAGGGCGTTTTTGAAGAATACCTGCGGATGTCCGAAGGCGGTGTCTTGTATGCCCCCAATGACGCCCAATCCCTTGCCGAGACGCTGCATCCGTTGGCGTCCGATGCCGCTTATGCCGCAGCACTGGGACAACATGGACGAAACGCGGCTCAAGCTCATTTTCAATTGCAAACCAATGTACTCAGCCTGCTTGCTATTATCAGGAGGGTGGTCGGATGATAAACGGAGCGTTATTGAAAGTGGCCGCCGTCACAAAAACTTACACCGTCGGCGGCGTCCAGACGCAGGTACTCAAAGGCATTGACCTCCATCTGGCCGCCGGCGATACGACGGCCATCGTAGGCCCTTCCGGCAGCGGCAAAAGCACCCTGCTCAATATCATCGGCTTACTGGACAGCCCCTCGTCGGGCAGTGTGATACTGGAAGGCAAAGACATCAGCGGACTAAGCGAGCAGGAGTCGTCGCATCTGCGCAACCGTCGTATCGGTTTTGTGTTTCAGATGCATCACCTGCTGCCGCAGTGTTCGGTGCTGGACAATGTCCTGCTTCCGACACTGGCGTCGCCGCAGACCGCACAGCAAAAAAAAGACGCCTTCTGCCGCGCCCAATCCCTGTTGGAGCGGGTGGGACTTGCAGACTTGCTGCATCATCGTCCGGGACAACTCAGCGCCGGGCAGCGGCAGCGTGCGGCGCTGGTTCGCGCCCTTATCAATACCCCCGCTTTGCTGCTTGCCGATGAACCTACCGGCGCCTTAGATGCCGCCACCGGCCGCCAGATTGCTGAACTCATGCTGGACCTGAATCAGCAGGAAAAAACCGCTATGATTGTCGCAACACATTCGATGCCGCTGGCGCTGGCAATGGGACAATGCTGCCTTTTGCAGGATGGTATTCTTAAGCCGTATGCCAACAGTATGCCGTTTATGAAAGAACCGCGGGACAAATAATGCAAATCATCGGACTTATTGCACGCAGCATTGTGCATGACCGCCGTATGCACATTCCCGCGGCGCTGGCGGTCATGGCGGCAGCAGCGGTCTTGTCCGGCTCATTAGGCGTTGGCCAGCGGGTCAACCGCAGTCTTGCCTGGCAGACACAGATACGGCTTGGACGCATTCATGCGGTTGTCGAATGTCCGGGGACGCTGTTCACTGCCGCCCTTGCCGACGGACTGGAACAATCGGGACTGACCGTGTCGCCAATCCTGCAAAGCCGCGGGTTTGCCGAAAACGCACAGGGTGATATCCGCATATCGGGTATTGAGATTATCGGCGTCGATAACCGGTTCTGGCCGATGGGACCGGCGGACAAGAAAACCCTCTCATTAAGCAATGACAAAATCGCCGTCAGCCGCACCTTAGCCAATCTGCTGAAAATCCGCCCGGGTGATGAACTCGTGGTTCGGATGAATCGGCTGGGAGGCTTGTCCGCCGATAACGCTCTGGTTTCGGACAAAAGCCGCTGGGTTTCCTTTCGCAAAACCGCTGATGTGATTATCGAGGATTCACAGTTTGGCGGGTTTGATTTGCAGATTCGCCCCGATGGCGGCTTGAATGTGTTTATGGATATCCGGCAGATGAATGCTTTGCTGGGACAGCCGCAGGACAGGCCGGCGGCCAACGCGATTTTGATTGCGGGCAGCCCGCAGCCCGATGCGATTTCGTCAGCCCTGCGACAATCGCTTGCGTTTTCGGATTTCGGATTGGAAAGCCGCATCCTGCCTGAGCAGGGTGTTATTGAGATTCGCAGCCGAGATATCTTTATTCGCAACCCGCTGGCCAAAGCCATCCGGTCGGCAGGCGTCGGCGGCTGCGGTGTGATGACCTATTTTGTCAATGAATTGAAAAGCGCCTCGGCGGCAGTGCCGTATTCGATGGCCTCGGCAATCGAACTATCCGAGGGTGTTTTTGCCGAACTGGCCGATGACCAAATCATCATCAATGAATGGCTTGCCGACCAGGTGAACGCTAATGAACAGGACAAAATCGAGATACGGTATTTTATTCTCGGCGCGGATAACCGGCTCATGGAGCAAACGGCGGCGTTTCGGGTTAAGGCTGTGATTCCGATGATGGGCATTGGGGCTAATGCGTCGCTGATGCCGGAATATGAATCGTTTGCCAACGCCGAAAGCTGCAGCCAATGGGAACCGGGAATCCCGATTGACCTGTCCAAAATTCGTCCCGCCGATGAAGCCTATTGGGACAAATACCGCGGCACACCCAAGGCGTTTATCTCCGCAAAGACCGCCGCGATGCTCTGGGGCAGCCGCTTTGGCGAATGGACGGCAATGCGGTTTCCAGTGATGCAGAACACCCAGGAAGCCATCGAGCAGAAAACTGTCAGCCAACTGCTGCCGACTCTGGGCGGCTTTCAAATTGTCGCTCTTCAAAAAACCGCATCCGTATCCGCGTCGGCATCTACTGACTTCGGCTCGCTGGCATTTGGGCTGAGTCTTTTTCTGATAGCCGCCTCGCTGATTCTGGCCGTGATGATATATACCTTTGCGATGGAGCGCCGAGCCGGACAACTGGCTGTTTTATCGGCCATTGGATTTTCGCGTGCGTCTGCATTTCGCATCGTATGGCTGGAAGATATCGCCGCCGCTGCGCCGGCCTGCATCCTCGGCGCGTGCCTGGGGCCGCTGTATTCACAGATGCTGCTGAGCCGCTTGAGTTCCATCTATACTCTGCCTGATGCGGCTTTGCCAGTATCGGTGTTTGATTCGACGGCATTATTATCAGCCGCCATTACACTGCTGGCAATCAGTCTGACACTATGGTTTCGGCTTGCGGCCGTATATCGCCGCTGTTTAGCCGAGCTGCTGTCGGGTGAGCGGGCCGGCACTCCGGCGAGCCGCCATAGCAGATGGCCTCTGCCGGCAGGGCTTGCCTGCATTCTTATCGCCGCCGGATTCAGTGTGCTGGGGCTGTTCGTCTCGGCACAAACCGCATCCGGGTTGTTTTTCGGCGGCGGTGCGGCGGCGCTGGCGGGTCTGGGATTGCTGTGCCATTGGAGTTTGAGCTTTCTGGCAGCACGACAAGTCAATCCTGTCGCGTCGGCCGCAGTACTGGCAGCCCGATTTACAGCCCTGCGAAAGGGACGGTCGCTGGCAGTCATTCTCACATTGGCAATGGGTGTGTTCAGTGTGCTTTCCACCTCGCTATATATGCCGTCGCCAGTCGCCGATGAAACACGTATCAATGGGCCGACCGGCGGCTTTACCCTGTGGGCGCAGGCGGATATCCCGATTGTGCGTGATTTGAACAGCCCGCAGGTGCGAGAGTCGCTCAATCTCGAAAAGGCACAGACACAATTTAACGCGGTCGCTGTCCGTGAATACACCGCCCAGCAGGCAAGCTGTCTGAATCCCGGGCGCGTGGATAAACCGACGCTGTGGGGCGTCCGGCCTGACCAGATGGCCGGCCGCTTTACCATCACTGGCAAGGGCTGGGAGACTCTGGATGCCGAACTGGGCGACGATGTCGTGCCGGCAATCGGCGACTATGCCACGGTCTATTGGCAGCTTCATAAAAATCTCGGCCAGGATTTGGAATACATCGACCAGCAAGGTGGGCTGTTTCGATTGCGTATTGTCGGGATGACTCATGGGTCGATATTGCAAGGCGGACTGTGGATCAGCCAGCGGCAGTTTGTCAAACGCTTTGGCTCCATCAGCGGCAGCCGAGTGGTGCTGATAGAAACAGCCGCACACGATACAGATGTTGTCGCGGCGGGCTTGACGCGGGCGCTGCGGGACTACGGATTTTCGGCTGTCCGCACAGGCTGGCGGCTTGGCCGTTTTCAGCAGGTCGAAGCCATTTACATTACAATCTTTATGCTGCTGGGCTCGCTGGGCTTGATCATCGGCTGCATCGGTCTGGGATTGGTAGCAATGCTCAATATCCAGGAACGCGCAGGTCATCTGGCGATGCTGCGGGCGATGGGCTTTAGCCGCCGCCGGCTGGGCTGGATGCTGTTTGGAGAACATACCCTGCTTGCCATTGCCGGCGTAACCGTCGGGGCTATCGCGGCAATGACCGCCGCCGGACCCAGCCTGTTCGTGTCGGGACGGTTTCCATACGCCTTTGCCGTAGGCTTGTCGGCGGCGATGCTGGCCAACGCAATCATCTGGATTGCCGCCGCCATCTATCTCGGCTTGCGCGGCAATTTGATCGATGCCCTGCGAAAAGAATAGCAAATTACAGATTTTATGGTCTTTTAGCCGATATTTTGGATATGGACAATACACAAACAACAAAAAAATGCCCGTTTTGCGGGGAGCAGATTCATGTAGAAGCGATTAAATGCAGGTTTTGTCGGGAATTTTTGGAAGACAAAAACGGCCTGCCGGTCTCGCATCATACACGCCAAAAGCCGCCTGCCCCGCCTGCCGAAGAGCAGTCGCCGGACGATTCGCCCAACACGATGTCACTATCGCCGAGTTTGTGGGGACTGCTGGGAACATTTTGCGCCTGCGGAACATTTTATATCCTTGGGATTTTGTTTTTGTTTTCGCCGATGATGTCCTTTTTGAAAAACTCGGACTTGCCGCAGAAGGAAACTCTGTTCCGCGTTCTGCAGGTTGTCGGGCTGGCTATCTTATTTGTTGATACGCTGATTATTCTCTACAAGATTTTACGGCTGAAATCCGTTCATTATGAAATTTCGACAGACCGGATTGAATGGGTCCGCGGCATCATGAGCCGAAAGATTGACAATGTGGATATGTTCCGCATTGTGGATATCCGGCTACACCGGTCGCTGACGGATTGCCTGCTGGGCATTGGGGCGATTGTGCTGACGACCAAAGACAAAAATCAGGAAATCTTTGAGATGGAAAAGATAGCCAAACCCAAGGCGGCCTATGATTTCATCAAAGCCGCATCGCTGTCAGCCGACCGCAAACAAGGCATTTTTCATATCGAATAGGGAAAAATCGTAAATCATAAGCACGAAATCATAAACAAATTGAAAATAAGAAGTCAGAAAACAAGGGACAGAAAACAGAATAAAGAATTTAAGACCTCATGAATTAAGAACTGGATTGCCACTCCGTTCGCTTCGCTCAGGACAAGCTCCGCGGGAATGACACGGAGCGAAAAATGGGTTCGTTTTGCATTTTTGCATCCTTCCAAAATGGGTTCGTTTTGCAAAGGCGTGTTTTTGGACTGAAAATGGGGTTGCCTTGTAACAATTGGGTTCGTTTTTTCAAAGAGCAGTTAGCGATGAGCTTTTAGCTGTTAGCTGGGGAAATTGGGTTCGTTTTGCGAAAACAGGAGAAACCGCAGATTTCACCGATTGCACAGATTTAAGATAGGAATAAAAGATTTTTGCCTCAGAGGACGCAGAGGAAGATGAGGCGGGGAAATTGGGTTCGTTTTTCCGAAAACCATGTATATAGGTATGTAAGTATGTAGGTATATAGGCATTTTGAAGATTAAAAGTAAAAAGTCAAAAATTAGAGATACAGATTTAAGATAAAAAATGTCGGATTCTGGTTTCCAGTGGTTTTTCGCCGGAGTGGCGGGTTCCAGGTGTTTAGGGTCTCCTTTCTGTGGGCTTCTGGATGCCCATCTTTCTGGCGCGTATTATACCACAGACGGGCGGAAAAGTACAGGCAGAAATTAAGAATGTAGAATAGTGAATTTAGAAATTAAGGAGGGGATTTTTAACGCAAAAGACGCTAAAGGCGCAAGGGACGCAAGGGGATTTTTTTTTAGACGGGATTAACGGGATAGACGGGTTTTTTTGACTACCACGAACGGTACGAAAATCACGAAAATTCAGAAAAGAGATTTTGACCACAGAGATATGGAGGGCGCGGAGGTTGGGGAAGCGGTTTTGGCGGTGCTGCCGCACCTTGCGGATACGGCTATTGGGCTTTGCTCGAAACACGTTTCTGCGCCAGCCCGGCAAGCCATCTCCTTGCAAGCTAACGCTTGCTCAAAACCGCAAGGGAAGGAGGAAATCCGAAATCCGAATGTCGAAATCCGAAACAGGAAAGGCAGGAGTCTCTACCACGAAAATCACGGAAA
Source organism: uncultured Pirellulales bacterium (assembly GCA_964537635.1). Taxonomy (GTDB): domain Bacteria; phylum Planctomycetota; class Phycisphaerae; order Sedimentisphaerales; family Anaerohalosphaeraceae; genus Anaeroglomus. The sequence goes on along the minus strand of CAZICJ010000007.1, from coordinate 40,373 downwards.
AGAGAAACGCTGATTTCACAGATGACACAGATTTTTTAATTTTTTGTCCTATCTGATTTCTGACTCCAGACTTCTGTCTTCTTTTTACGATTTGGGATTTTGGGGTTGAAAATGGGGGCGGTTGCGGGTATTGTCTGGGGCGGAAGTATGCAGGCAGTACGAATTAACCCATTGGATACATTATGCCAACATTGAACTGGATAGGCAAGGAAGCGGTTGTCAATCATCATAACGAAGTCCCTTTTCGGCTTCTAAAACGCAATAATGACTTATCTGTCGGCCAAGCCGACAGCGGCAATCTGCTGGTACAGGGGGACAATCTGGAAGCCCTCAAAGCCCTGCTGCCCTACTACGCCGGACAGGTCAAGTGCATCTATATCGACCCGCCGTATAACACCGGCAATGAAAATTGGGTTTATAACGATAATGTCAACAGCCCGGAAATCAACGCGTGGCTTGGAAAAGTGGTCGGCAAAGAGGGAGAAGACCTGTCCCGAAGCGATAAATGGCTTTGTATGATGTACCCACGGCTTGCTTTGCTGTGGAAATTCTTGCGGGAAGATGGGGCAATTTTCGTCAGTATTGATGATGACGAGGGGCATTATCTGAAAGTTTTGTTTGGATGAAATTTTCGGTCGAAGCAATTTTGTTAATACAATTATCTGGCACAAAAAACATACACGCAGTAATGATGCTCGATATTTATCAGATAACCATGACTTTATTCTTTTGTATGCAAAAAATAAATACTGTTGGAAAAGGAACTTGCTACCACGAACTAATGATTTAGAAAAAGGATACAGTAATCCTGATAATGATGTAAGGGGTGTTTGGGCTTCAGGGCCTTGTCACGCAAAGACTCCTAATCCAAAAGATATTTATCCTATTCAAACACCCTCTGGGCGAAGTATAATGCCACCAAAGGGAACAAGCTGGCGTTTTTCAAAAGAAAATTTTCTAAAACTGATTGAAGAAAATAGAATTTATTTTGGGAAAACTGGTAATAATATCCCACGATACAAACGATTCTTAACAGAAGTACAAGATGGTTTAGTACCAACTACTATTTGGTTTAGAGATGAAGTTGGTGATAACCAAGAGGCAAAACAAGAATTGAAAAAAGTCTCTGAAGATAGTGCAGAACTTTTCAATACCCCAAAACCAACACGGCTAATTGAGCGCATCCTCCAGCTATCTACAGAAGCAAATGATATTATTTTAGATTCTTTTGCGGGCAGTGGAACAACCGGGCATACAGTTTTGAAAATGAATCAGGCCGGCGGCAACCGCAAATTTATCCTTGTCGAGATGGATAAAGAGGTTTGCTCAAATATCGCTTGCAATCGATTGAAATCGGCGGTCAAAGAACATAACGGCGGGTTTTGCTATGTCGATTTAGGGACAACGCTGTTTGATGCAGAGGATAAGATTCGGGAGTCGGTGAAGTTTGCGGATTTGGCGGCGCATGTGTTTTTTACCGAAACGGGATTGCCGATACCCAAACGGACCCATGGGGCAAGTCCCTTTTTGGGAATTGCCAATGGAACAGCGTATTACCTTTTGTTTAACGGGATTTTGGGCGATAAGACGCCGGACGGCGGCAATATACTGACAGGCAAAGTCCTTGCCGGTTTGCCCGGCTATGATGGGCGCAAGGTTATTTTCGGCGAGGGATGCCGGCTGGGCAGTGTCCGTCTTCGGCGTGAGCAAATCACTTTCAAACAATTACCCTACGAGATTAAGATATCATGAAGCCATTTGACTTAAAGCGATACCAAAGACGCTGTCTTGACGAGCTTGCAGCATTTTTAGGCAAGACGCTGGAGTGCGGCAGCCCGAAACTGGCATTTGAAGAGCTGACCCGCCGGAATTATCGCAGCATAGAGACGCTAAAAGGATTGCCTTATGTATGTGTCCGCGTGCCGACCGGCGGGGGCAAGACGGCTTTAGCGGCTTATGCGGTTAGTACGGCGGCCAATCACTGGCTGAAAACAGAACGGTGTTTAGTTCTTTGGCTGGCTCCGACGACGCAGATTGTCGAACAGACCTTAAGGGCGCTGCAGGATAAGCGACATCCCTATCGGCAGGCGTTGGACCGGTCTTTCAAGGGCTGCGTAACGATTATGGATATCAAATCGGCTCTGGGATTGCAGCGTGCCGTACTGGATTCGGATACGGTGATAATCGTATCCACGATGGCGGCGCTGCGTGTGGAAAATACCGATGGGCGGAAGATATATGAGAACAATGGCAATTTGATGTCCAATTTTGAAAATCTCAAAGAAGAACAAAAACGGATTCTTTTGAGAGACAACGGGAAACTTGTGCGCAGCCTGGCCAATCTACTTCGGCTTCGGCAGCCGGTGGTGGTTGTGGATGAGGCGCACAACGCCCGGACGAAACTATCGTTCGATTCGCTGGCGCGGTTTAATCCATCGTGTATTTTGGAGTTTTCAGCTACACCCAATCAGGACATTGGAGGCGACAATGAACCCAGCAATGTTCTGACGCATGTATCGGCTGCGGAATTGAAGGCAGAAGATATGATCAAATTGCCGATTCATCTGAAACCCAAACCGCAATGGGTCGAGGCTGTTCAAGAGGCGCTGGATAAACAGGCCGAATTGGAAAAACTCGCCAAACAAGAAGAACAGACGACCGGCCAGCACATCCGGCCTATTGTTCTTTTTCAGGCACAGCGGGACATTCAGGGCGAAAAGAATATCACCTACGATGTTTTGAAAAAGGCGCTGATTGAGGAATTTAAAGTTTCGCCAGAGCATATCGCCGTATCCACCGGCAGCGTCAACGACCTTGACGGCATTGATGTTCTGGCCAAAGATGGAAAAATTCGCTATATCATCACGGTCGATAAACTGCGTGAGGGCTGGGATTGTCCGTTTGCATATATTCTGTGTACGATATCCAATCTGACCAGCAGCACGGCGGTAGAACAGATTTTGGGCAGGATTTTGCGAATGCCGTATGTGTCAAAACGGCAGCATGATGCACTCAATCGAGCATACGCCTTTGCGACTTCAAGCGGATTTGTCGATTCGGCAAACGCCCTGACCGAGGCGCTGATAGCAAGCGGTTTTGAGAAATTTGAAGCCCGAACAATGATTCAATCCACAGACACGGGAGATGATGGATATCTGCCGTTGTTCAGCGAGCCGATCGCCGAAAAAATTAAAGTACAACCAGATTTGACGGTCTTGCCAGCGGCACTTCGCCAGAAAGTGAGCATACAGGAAAAACAAGATGGTTTGGAGATTATCTATGTCGGACCGCCTTTGTCGGCGACAGAATCGGAAACGCTCAAGGCGGCAGCGGTATCGATGGAGGACAAAAAAGCCGTTGAGCGATTGACGCGAAAATCGCGGGGGGAAGAATGCTCTCCTGCGGCAATGGGGGCAAAGTTTTCCGTGCCGGCGATGGCAATCCGAGTTGACAACCAGTTAGAACTTTTTGAAGACCAATTTCGTGATATTCCATGGAGACTGAGCTTATGCGATGCGCTATTGTCCGAGCAGGATTTTTCACTGTCTAAAGAAAACGAGCGGATAGTCAATATCGATGTCAATCAGCAAGGCAAAGTAGAGTATTCGTTTATTTGCGAAATGCAGAAAAATCTGGCTTTACTTGAAATGCATGGCCCCAAAGACCAGGCCGGATTGGTGGTGTGGCTTGACGACCATATCCCTCACCCGGACATCACCCAGACCGAAGCGAGTTTATTTTTGGGAAAGATGGTTCTCTCGCTGCTGGAAAATCGGGGATATCGTCTGGAAGAATTGATTGCAAACCGCTGGCGGCTGCGGGATGCTGCCGAAAAAATAATATCGCATCATCGACGACATGCGGCGAAACAATCTTATCAACAGGTTCTATTGGATGGCTGTGAGACACCGGTTGAGGTAGATCCGTCGCTCTGCTTTATATTTGACAATATCCGGTATCCGGCTTCGCGGTTTTATGAGGGGGCGTTTAAGCCTCGAAAACATTTTTATCTGAACCCGGGACAGATGAACAATGAAGAAGCCGATTGTGCTGCATTTATCGACAGTCTGGAAGAGGTGGACTGCTGGGTCAGAAATCTTGAGAGGGAAGATTTTTCTTTTTGGCTGCCAACTTGTACTGATAAGTTTTATCCTGATTTTGTTGTACAACTCAGGGATGGGCGGATTCTGGTGGTTGAGTACAAAGGCGCGGATCGCTGGAGCGACGACGATTCCAAAGAAAAACGGATGATTGGCGATATTTGGGAACAACGCAGCCGGGGCAGGTGTCTTTTTGTCATGCCCAAAGGCAAGGATTTTGAGGCGATACGGAAAAAAATGCGATAGAGGCGGATATTGACGGCAACGGACAGGTAGGACGAAATGGACGGAGTGGACGGGCTGGGGAAATTGAGAATAGAATAGTGAATGTAGAATTTCATATCTCAGATTTCAGAGCAGGAAAGAGGAACACGATAAATCGTGCACTCCAAACGGGGAAAATTCGAAGCAGGAAATCCGAAAAAAATTCAAAATCAAAATCTGGAAATCTCAGAAAAGCGGGGACAGGTACAACCTGGCTGCGCCAGAACGTACCAGTCCCCTAAAGTTTGAACTATGAGCTTAACGATGGGCTGAAGCCCATCTGAACGGTGGCAAAATAAATCTGTGTCATCGGCGAAATCTGTGGTTTCTCTTGTCTAAGAACTACGAACTGTGATGGGCTAAAGCCCATCCTACGAACTCTCCTACGATTTTCCGCAGTAGTCAATCAGGCGTGCCAATTCGCTTCGCAATTCTTTTCGCGGGATAATCATATCGATAAATCCGTGCTGCAGGAGAAATTCCGAACGCTGGAAACCTTCGGGCAGTTCGATTTTAATGGTTTGCTGAATCACGCGGGGACCGGCAAAGCCCACCAGCGCGTTGGGTTCGGCGATAATCATATCGCCCAGCATCGCGAAGCTGGCCGCGACACCGCCGGTCGTCGGGTCGGACAGGACGGAAATATACAGCCCGCCGGCATCATCGAGCCGTGCGAGTGCGGCGCTGGTCTTTGCCATTTGCGCCAGCGAAACAAGCCCCTCGTGCATGCGGGCGCCGCCGGAGCAGCTTACGACAATCAGCGGCAGTTTTTGTTCGATTGCCAAATCGACGCAGCGGCAGAATTTTTCTCCGACGACCATGCCCATCGAGCCGCCCAGAAAATTAAAATCCATCACCGCCAGCGCTGCCCCGCGTCCTTTGATAAACGCCTTGCCGACCAAAATGGCTTCGGGGGCGATGTTTTTGTCGGGGTCTGCCTTGACGCGGTCTTTGTAATTTTTGCCGCCCCAGCTAAAGCCCAGCGGGTCGCTGCTGGCCAGATCGGCGGCGATTTCCTCGAATGTCCCTTCATCGACAAGCTGACGAACCCGCATCGGGCCATCGACGCGGAAATGGCAGCCGCATTCGGGACAGATATTGAGATTTTCCTCAACGGTTTTGCGGTAGAGCATCTGCTGGCAGGCAGTACAGGCCATCCACAGCCCTTCGGGCATTTCCTTTCGCGGCTTGAGCGAATAGCCGTTCCAACCTGCTTTTTTATTTTTAGCCATAGAGGTTTATTCTTTCAACGCATCCATCAGCGATTTGATTGCTGCCGGCCGATCGGCCTGCCCAAAAATGGCATTGCCGGCGACAAATGTATCGGCACCGTAATCACGCGCCTTGACAATCGTGTCGGGATAAATTCCGCCATCGACTTCGATACGCACGCCGCTGCCAGCCATCTGGCGAATCTGGCGGCATTTTTGCGCTGCGGCATCCATAAACGCCTGGGCCCCGAAGCCGGGATTGACGGTCATCACCAGCACCATATCGCACAGCGGAGCAACCGCCGCAATGGATTCTGCCGGCGTTGCCGGATTGAGCGTAACGCCAACCTGCACGCCCAGGCCGCGCAAGTACTTGACAAACTCGATCGGGTCCTTAACCGTCTCGATATGAAACGTAATTAAATCAGCGCCGGCTTTGGCAAACGGCTCGGCATATTTTTCCGGATTGGTAATCATCAAATGCGTATCCAAAAACGCATCCGACCACTGTCGAATCCATTTGACCACCACCGGCCCGATTGTGATATTCGGCACAAAATGCCCATCCATCACATCCAGATGGATCATCGTAACGCCGGCGCCGACAACCTGTGCAATCTCCGACCCCAGATTGCCGAAATCCGCACTTAATATCGACGGAACGATCTGATAGGTTCCACTTTTTGGCAATGTGCGCTTGGCTGCCATATTCTTACTTTAACTTTTTTATTTTCAATTTTAAGTTGAATAAAAAGAGCGGGTCTGCCGTCCGACAAACCCACTCTTTCAATTGCAATGCTTACTTTTCATCGAGAATATCGATGGCCTTAAACTTCTTGCCTTCCATAAACTCCAGGCTGGCGCCGCCGCCGGTGGATACGTGGGTTACCTTGTCCGACAGCTTCATTTTCTTGATGGCGCTGGCGCTGTCGCCGCCGCCGATGATGCTCTTGGCGCCCCTGCCGGTCGCATCCGCAACCGCCAAGGCGACCGCTTTGGTGCCTTCATCAAACGGCTTCATCTCAAAGACGCCCATTGGGCCGTTCCAGACGACCGTCTTGGCGTCGGCCAGTTTGTCGGCAAACAGTTTGCGCGAGGCGGGCCCGATATCCAGACCCTGCCAGCCATCCGGAATATCGCCGGTTACCACCTTATTGTCGGCGTTCTCTTTGAATTCACTGGCAATGACATCATCGACCGGCAGAACCAGTTCGCAGCCGGCCGCTTTGGCTTTGCCGAACAGTTCTTTGGCCTTTTCCATAAAATCATCCTCGCACAGGCTCTTGCCGATTTTGCGTCCCTGCGCCTTGAAGAAGGTATAAGCCATCGCCCCGCCGATGAGAATCCGGTCCACCTTGCTGAGCAGATTTTCAATCACGGCCAGCTTATCCGACACCTTGGCGCCGCCAAGGATTGCCACAAACGGACGCACCGGATTATTGATGGTATCGCCGAGGAACCGCAATTCCTTTTCGACTAAGAAGCCGACCACTTTGGGCTTATTGCCCATCATCTGCGGCACTGTCAGCATCGAGGCGTTATCGCGGTGAGCCGTACCGAATGCATCATCGACATACACATCGCCCAGTTCTGCGATCTGCTTTGCGAAATCATCTTTGGCTTTGCGAAGCGCAGCATCGTCTTTGGCTTTTTTGTCTTTGATTTCTTCTGCCTTGTAGAAACGGACGTTTTCCAGCAGCAGGACTTCGCCGTCCTTGAGCGCCATCGCCTTGGCTTTCACATCCGGACCAATGCAGTCGTCGGCAAAAACCACGGGCCTGCCCAGCAGTTCCGACAGCCGTTTGGCAACAGGCCTCATTGTAAATTCGAGTTTCTTTTCGCCATCCGGCCTGCCCAGGTGACTCATCAAAATCACTCGGCCGCCTTTTTCGACGATGGTCTTAATCGTCGGCAGCGCCATCACAATGCGATTGTCGGAAGTGATGACACCCTTGTCATCAATAGGCACATTAAAATCCACCCGCATCAGAACGCGTTTGCCTTTGACATCGATGTCCGCAACAGTTTTCTTTGCCATAATTATCTCCTGTACTTGTTTGAAAACCCAAATCGATTTATACGGTTAGTCTCGGTTCATGAGGTATTTGGCCACGACGGCATTCAATCTGCCTTTGGCAGGTTGATTGCGTATACAGGCCTGGAGAATCTCCAAGTCGGACTGCCAGACCGGATCGCCCGGCGCCAGCAGAAAAATGCTGTCCGGCTCGTAAGTCTCGTACAGCCGGCCTTCCTTGAAATAATAATGCGTCGGACAGGTTACCACCGGATAGGCCTGCATCAGGGGCGGAATATCAAACGGCAAAAACCATAGTTTGATTTCGCGTTCGGCCTCCTCGTGCGACGCGGAGGTATGGATTAAATTATCCATGCGGTTGTCGATGGTGTTGCCTTCGGCATCCTTGATGGGAACCACCGTCCCCAGCGCCCGGATACAGCCGGGCTTTTCTTCGCGGGCTTTGTGCGGATTGGTCGGCCCCGCGATCGCCCGCAGCCGATCCAAGACTCCAACGCCCTGATAGACAATCGCCACAACCCGGCGTTTCCACTTATCCTGCTCGCTGTAGTGCAGGCAGCCCGTCAGATAATCCAGCAGCGCATCATAAAACGGCTTGCCGGCATGTTCGATATAATGCTCCGCCGCCAGATACTTGGTCACATGAACCACCTTGGCGCCCGCAAAACGGGCCCCTGTATGAAATTCCGATAATTGCGAAAAAATAAATCCCGTGATGGAGTTTTTCAGCGCATCGGGTTTGATGAGCACCAGTGTCTGTTCAAGCTGTTTGTCAGTCATAATCCCTTATCCTTTGTAATAGCAACAATCCTGATGTGGCTGGCGCCTGGCAGGATATGAAAAAAAGGGATCCGCCCCGGACTGGAACGGATCCCCGTCATGAATGTTTCTATTTCGCCATTTTCTTGAGCAGGTCGATGGTGCGGTTGGAATAACCCCATTCGTTGTCATACCAACTGACCAGCTTGAAGAAGTTCTTGTTCAGTTCCACTGAAGCGCCGGCGTCAAAAATCGACGAACGGGCGTCATGAATAAAGTCGCTGGAAACCACTTCGTCTTCGGTATAGCCCAAAATGCCCTTCAGATAGGTCTCGCTGGCTTTCTTCATCGCCGCCTTGATATCCGCAAGCGAGGTTTCCTTGACGGTCTTGAAGGTCAGGTCAACGACCGATACCGTCGGCACTGGAACGCGGAACGCCATACCGGTCAGTTTGCCCTTGACTTCGGGCAGCACCAGACCGACCGCCTTGGCGGCGCCGGTGGACGAAGGAATGATATTCTGGGCTGCGGTACGGCCGCCTTTCCAGTCCTTCTTGGAAGGACCATCGACCGTCTTCTGGGTCGCGGTATAGGCATGAATCGTCGTCATCAGGCCTTCGGCAAGACCGAAGCCTTCCTTGAGCAGCACATGGACGACCGGAGCCAGACAGTTGGTCGTGCAGGATGCGTTGGATACGATATGGTGCTTGGAGCCATCATACTTATCATCGTTGACGCCCATCACGACGGTGATATCCTCATTCTTGCCGGGGGCGGTAATCAGGACTTTCTTGGCGCCGGCGGCGATATGGCCTTTGCATTTTTCAGCGTCGGTGAACAAACCTGTCGATTCGATGACAATCTGCACGCCCATCTTTGCCCAGGGCAGTTCCGCCGGGGTCTTGGCGCTGACAACCTGAATCTCTTTGCCGTTGACGACCAGCACATCATCATCAGCCTTGTCGGCAGACGACTTCTTGGAGTCAATCGTCCCATTGAACTTGCCCTGAACGGAATCATACTTGAGCAGATAGGCCAGATTGTCGGCAGGAACGATATCGCCAACCGCTACCACATCAAACTCTTTACCCAGCAAGCCCTGCTCAACCAGAGCACGGAAGACCAGCCGGCCAATACGACCAAATCCATTAATCGCTACTTTAACTGCCATCGAAATTTCTCCTGTATTAGGGTTTCTGAATTTAATTTGCACACTTTATCCGCAGACGGACTTTCAAAACCAGCACTGTATAGCCAGATCGCCCCCCTGTCAAGCGTCAATTCAAAAAACAATATATCTAATTGTAGATTTTTTCTATCTTTTTTATAAAAAATCATCAAAACAAAATAATTTTAAAATTTTTTAAGTTCTTTCCAGTTGGTTGCCGAAAGCAGAATCAGCAAGAGTTTTCTCCCCTCCGGAAAACATCAGGAAACGCACGTTCCCTGATGTTTTCTTTTTTTTAGACCCTGTCCGGCCAAGACTCCCCTTCGCTGCAAAAAAAGATACGGCTTGCAAATATTCCGACAAACCGCACCCGCCGGCTTATCCAATGCGAACATTCAACCCGCGTAAAACTGAAAAATCCTTTTACGGGCAGTAATCGCGTTTGGCCGGGTGGCCGGCCAGGAATTCGGTCAGCAGTTTAATGCTGTTGTCGAGGTCTTTAGTCGAAATCACCTCCACTGGCGTGTGCATATATCGGTTGGGGATGCTGATGAGTGCTGTGGCCGCTCCGCCGCGGCATAACTGAATCGCATTGGCATCCGTACCGGTGCCGCGCGACTCAGCAGTAATCTGATAGGGGATTTTTTTTGCCTTGGCAACTTTGAATAAATCCCGCTCGAGAACCGGATTGATATTGGGGCCGCGGTGCAGGACGGGACCTTTGGATAATTTGACGACGCCGGTCTTTTTAGGGTCGGTGTCCGGATGGTCGCTGGCAAATCCCACATCGACCGCAATCCCCGCGCGGGGATGGACATGGTAGGCGGAGGTAATCGCTCCGCGCAGGCCTATTTCTTCCTGTACGGTGGCAACGCCGATGACTGATATATTGAGTTTCTTTTTGGACAGCGCCCGGAGAACTTCGGCGACAACAAAGGCACCGGCCTTGTCATCCGTGGCGCGGGAGACCAGTTTGTCGCCGTTGAGTTTTTGACATTGGACATCAATAACAATCGGATCGCCAACACTGACTCGCTTTTCGGCTTCTTTTTTGCTGTCGGCGCCGATATCGACCCAGATGTTTTCCATCTCGACGCTTTTTTTGCGTTCTTCGGGCTGCATCAAATGGATGGCTTTGCGTCCGATGACGCCGAAAACCTCGCCCTTTTCGCTGACCACTTTGACGCGCTGGCCAATCAGCAGCGCCGGGTCCATGCCGCCGATTTGTGCGGTATAAAGATAGCCCTTGTCGTCGATGTGGGTAATCATCAGGCCGATTTCATCGATGTGGCCGGTAATCATAAACTTAAAGTCTGCACCGGGATTGAGAACGGCAATACTGTTGCCGTGCACATCGGGTATCAGCTGGTCAACGCTGTCCTTGACATACTCGCGCCAGAGTTTGGCGGCGGGTTGTTCATAACCGGAAGGACTGGGTGTTTCCAGCAACGTTTTTAAAAATTCCAGTGAGGTCGCATCCATAAATCGACATTCCCGTTATAGGTGTTTATTTTTTTCCAAGACTTTTCTTTGCTGCAGCGACAACCGCATCCGTCGTAATGCCGAATTTTTCGTAACAGGTTTTGGCCGGCGCCGATGCGCCAAAGCCGGCCATGCCGACAAATTCGCCATTATCGCCGATCCAGCGGTCCCAGCCCATTCGAATGCCGGCCTCCACGCCGACGCGCGCCTTGACCGACGGAGGCAGGACGCTGTCCTTGTATGCCTGGTCCTGACGCTGGAACAGTTCCCAACAGGGCATACTGACAACCTGTGCCTTGACGCCCTCGGCGGCCAGTTTCTGGCAGGCTTCCATCGCCAACTGCACTTCCGAACCGGTGGCCAGCAGCAGCACATCGGGCTTATCCTGCGGCACGAGTATGTATGCGCCCTTGTCGAAGTGTTTCATATTGGGATATTTTGCCGGATCCAGCACGGGCAGATTCTGTCGTGTCAACGCGGTAGCCGCCGGTGCATCCGCATGTTCCAGAATATATTTCCACATCAATGCGGTTTCGTTGGCATCGGCCGGCCGGAATGTCAGCAGATTGGGTAAAATCCGAAGCGATGCGATTGTCTCAACCGGCTGATGCGTCGGACCATCTTCACCTACGCCGATGCTGTCATGCGTGAAAACAAAAATCGTCGGATATTTCGACAGCGCAGCGACACGCAAAGCGCCGCGCATATAATCGGCAAACACCAAAAATGTGCCGCCGTACGGACGCACCAGCCCGCTGACGGCAATGCCGTTCATCACCGCCGCCATGCCATGTTCGCGCACGCCGTAGCGGATATAGCGGCCGGCGGGATCGGCTTTCTGGAAATCCTGCGCACCCTTGAAATGCGTATTGTTGGAAGGCGTCAGATCCGCCGAACCGCCGACGATCAGCGGCATCGAGGGCATCAGGGCTTCGAGTGTTTTGCCGGAGGCCGAGCGTGTGGCAACCTGTACCGCCGGGTCAAACTTCGGCAGTTTCGCCGGGTCGATAACAACCTTGCCGTTAAGGGCGTCATTGAGTTCTTTTGCCAGTTCAGGGTTGGCTGCCGCCCACGAGGCAAACATCTTCTGGTATTCCGCCTGAAGTTTTTTACCCCTGTCTTTGCATTGCCCCATAAAGTCGGCGACTTCTGCCGGCACGACAAAACTCTTGTCCGGGTCCCAGCCGAAATTTTTCTTAATCAGCTTAATTTCATCATCACCCAGCGGCGCCCCGTGAGCGGTATGTGTATCGGCAAAATTCGGGCTGCCGAAACCGATATGCGAGCGGAATTGAATCAATGTCGGCCGCTGGCTCTGAGCCTTAGCGTATTCAACGGCTTTATCCAGCGCATCAATGTCGTGGCCGTCGCCGCCGATTTCAATGACATTCCAGCCATACGCCCGATAGCGCTGAGCGACATTTTCCGAAAATGACAAACTGGTCTCGCCGTCTATGGTAATGTGGTTATCATCATAAACCACGATCAGGTTATCTAATCCCAGATGGCCTGCCAGACTGGACGCCTCTCCGCTGACGCCTTCCTGAAGGCAGCCGTCACCGCAAATTACATAGATATTGTAATCGAACAGATTGTACCCGACTTTGTTATAGCGGGCGGCGAGGTATTTTTGGGCAATGGCCATACCGACAGCATTGCAGATGCCCTGCCCAAGGGGCCCGGTGGTAACTTCGACGCCGGGGGTATGTCCAAATTCCGGATGGCCGGGCGTTTTGCTGCCCCATTGTCGGAATTTCTTGAGTTCATCCAGCGGCAGGTCAAAACCGCACAGGTGCAGCATGGAATACAGCAGCATGCTGCCGTGGCCGGCCGACAACACAAACCGATCACGGTTAATCCACTTGGGGTCGGCTGGATTAAATCGTAAGTGCCTCATCCATAAGGAGTAAGCAACAGGTGCCATGCCCATCGGCATACCCGGATGACCCGATTTGGCCGCCTGAACACCATCCATCGATAAAAACCGTATTGTGTTAACGCACAATTCATCTAACGCCGTCAATCCTGTTTTTTTCTCAATTCCTGCCATTTTCGCCTCATATTCTCGTTTTTTTGTATCTTTTACACGCGATATCGCATCCTGATAAACGGCTGATAGTGTAATCTTTGACTCCGTTGGTGGCAAGTTTTTTATTATGCGTGAATATAAAAGCCTAAAACATAAGATAAACTAATTATATAATTAGTGATGGTTATATGTAGAAAGAATTAAAGGCGTTTAAATGTTCGCTTTTTTTGATATAAGAATATTAAAATAAAATAGTTATGGATTTATCCAGAACAATAAGGTATGTAAAATTTATGTCATTTTTGAAGAACGCTTGACTTTCCAAAACGAATCCTGTATGATAATTTCACTATGATTACTGTCGAAAAACGAATAAAATCAGGTCGCAAGACCGCAGCAAAGAAGCAGAAGCTCTCCTCCTCAGTCGAAAAAGTAAAACGCCAGGACAAGGCTTTTAAAACGTATGAGCAGGCAATGCAGTACCTGTTCACGCGGACGGACTACGAGAAGCAGCAGAAGCTCCGTTATAACACGACGACCTTTGACTTGGGCAGGATTAGTGATCTGTTCAAGGCGGTCGGGGATGTCCATAAAAAGGTCAAGACCGTCCACATTGCCGGCTCCAAGGGCAAGGGTTCGACGGCGACAATGCTTGCGCGGATGATGGAGGCCAACGGCTACAAAGTCGGGCTTTATACCTCCCCGCATGTCAGTACGCTGCACGAACGGATTGCGGTCAATTCACAGATGATTACCCGCAAAGAAATGGCATCGCTGATAAACCGTATTTATGCGCCGGTGGAAAAGATGGCATCGCACAATAATGCGCCGACTTTTTTTGAAATTATGACCGTGCTGGCGTTTATGTATTTTGTGGATCACAAGGTGGATATCGCGGTCATCGAAACGGGTCTTGGCGGCCGGCTGGACAGCACTAATGTCATTACGCCGGAGGTGGTCGGCATCACCAGTATCAGCATCGACCATACCAACCTGCTGGGACCGACTCTTGAGCATATCGCCAAAGAAAAAGCCGGCGTTATTAAAAAAGGCGTTCCAGTCGTCACCGTGCCGCAGGACCCGATGGCGATGAAAGTGCTTAAAAAGTATGCTACACAGCAAAAGGCTCCGTTTTGCGTTACCGGCCGGGATGTGGATTTTTCCTATCGGTTTGAGTCCTCGCGCGAACACGGTCCGCATACGCGGATTTGCCTGACGACGCCAACAAGCCGATTTGAACATTTACGGGTTCCGCTGCCCGGCGAACACCAGGCTATCAACTGCGGCCTGGCGCTGGCAGTGCTGGACAAGCTCAAGAGTCAGGGGTTTGAAATCAATGACGATAAGGCTGTTGCGGGACTTGGCAATGTGAATATGCCGGGACGCATGGAAATGGTGCTGCACAATCCGCGCGTTCTGGTGGATGCCGCTCACAATGCATCCAGCATTCGAGCGCTGTTTGCCGCCATCGGCCAGCATGTCCCGTATGATTCACTGGTTGTAATTTTTGGTTGCAATGCCGACAAGGATGTGCGCGGGATGCTGACCGAACTGCAGCACGGCGCTGACAAAGTTATCTTTACGCGAAGCAATTCGCCCAAAGCGGTCTGGCCTCATGATTTGGCAGAAATGTACACCGACATCTGCGGCAAGATGTGCCAGACGGCGATGAGCCTGCCGGAGGCTATGCGAATCGCCGGCAGCGCCATCTCGCGTGAAGATTTGATTTGCATCACCGGCAGTTTTTATCTGGTCGGACAGGCAAAAGAGCGATTTCAGCCGCCCGTACTGGTACCGTAACCGGCATATAGAGGCACAATCTTGTTCCTATATACAGAAACGCTTGCCGACAATGCCCAACCGAATTCTAACATAATTTTAAGTTTTTTTTCTTGCATGCCGAAATACCTTGTGTATAATCCGACCCATTGTTATGCACTATGAGCTGTAAAATAATTTTGGTAATTGGATACCAAAAGTAATAAAACGGATTTTGTTCTTTCGAAAGGAGAAACAATGAAGAACCAATTGGTAATGATGATGGTAGTGTTGGCCTGCGGTATGGTTATCGCGGCTCCCGCTACACAGCCCGCCCCGAAAGAGGCAGAGGTCAAAGAGTTTGTAACAACCCTGGATGTTGGCTATTTCAGCCAGTACATGTGGCGCGGCTTTGACCTGATGGATGACAAGGCCGTCGTCCAGCCCAGTGTCGATATGAACTGGAACGGCTTTGGCGTCAATGTCTGGTCTGCTCAGCCGACATCTGGCGGTGACAGTGATTTCAGTCAAGTGAATGCGACTAAATTTGACTACACTGTCTATTACAAGAACTACATGTTTGAGGATGTTTGCTGGAAGACAGATTACAAAGTCGGGTACCGATATTATGATTTTACCGACGAGCCCAGCACGGCGAGAGACATGCAGGAAGGCTTCATCGAACTGGCGTGGCCGAATCTGATTGGTAACGGCTTTGTTCCGCGCTATGCCTACTACCACATGTGGCCCGGTCGCGGCAGCAGCACTCCTTCCCGTGAAGATTGGGACGGCCCGATTCATGACTTGGGCTTCGATTACAACTGGACATTTGAATCAATGCCCGAACTGCCGATGAAGTTTAGCTGGGATATCGTGTACAACGACGGCACCGGTTGCGAAGATGTTGACCACGACTGGTCGCACATGGCTTACGGTATTTCAACCGCAATTAAAGCCCTCGGCGGCACCATCACCCCCGGCGTCTGGTATCAGAACTCGTTTGAAAAGACCGTCAACGAAGAAGATGAACTGTGGGGCGGCGTTTCTTACACCCTGAGCTTCTAAGCATAATTGACTGGTAAAAACACAAAAGGCCGGTTCTTCGCGAATCGGCCTTTTTTTATTTTAAATCCGCTTCTTACTTTTCCCACTGACCCAACAGGTATTTGACCACGCTGTCATCGAGGTTGGTACCGATGATCTCGTCGGCAACAGCCTTGACTTGCGGCTCGGCATTGGCGACGGCAACAGCACGGCAGGCCAGTTTGAACATTCCAATATCATTGATATGGTCGCCAAAGACCGTTAATTGCTCCCGCTGGAAACCCTTAGTTTCCATCAGTTCCCGCAGGGCGATGGATTTGCACGCTTTTTTGTCATGGATGGTCAGCCACCAGTATTGCGGCGAATAGGGATTTTGAAAGTAGAAATTCTCTAATTGCCCCGCAAAGTCTTTGGTTAGTGTATCCGCCAGCCGGCCAATCGGCTCTTGGTCGCCCATCACCGCCAACGAAATGACTGTCTGCTCAAACACATCCGCAAGCGATGCGGTATGCCTAAGCCGGCGGTCGTTCAATTGAGTTAGCATCCCGCAATACCATTCCATCGCCGGATGATTGCGTGTCTGATAATACAGATTGTCCGCCTTGCCGTCAAACGTACAGACAAACGGCCAGAAATCCATCGAACGAATCACCTCATAAATGCTGCGGGCTGTCTGCGGCGGAAGGTGGTTGATAATCAGATGCTGTCCGGTCTGGTAATCCGTCAGATATGCCCCATTGACGGCAATAATGGGCAGCTTCAATGGCAAATCGCCAAGGATAGGGGTGATTTCATTGGCCGCCCGGGCGCTGGCAATGGTAAAGTGCATACCCTCTTCCAGCAGCCGATGCAGTGTGTTGCGGCTATAGACCGACAGGGTACCACTGGCGCCCAGCAGCGTCCCATCCAAATCCGAAACAAATAGCCTTCGGTGGACATCGATGGACGATTGATTTAATGGTGACAGATTCATTCTATGACTGCGGCATCTCAAAATGATATTGGTATTGCATCAAAAAAACGACTTGCCCGCATTATGCCGGTTCTTTGTGTCCTGTCAAGGAGCATTTGACACAAAACGGCTTCTCGGATAAGATGAGATGGCAGGGGCTGCCAACAAGGTCGGCAGGGCAACACGCCTTGTAGACCTGACACTGGACGCCGTCGCGGAGTGATGTATGGCCAAAAAGAAAAATCAGGACAACCAGCTACTGCTTTACCGCAGTCAGGATGGAAAAATTCAAGTCGAAGTCGGCTTGAAAGACGAGACGGTCTGGCTGGATGCACACCAGATGGCCGTTCTCTTTGATCGGGATAGAACCGTAATTCTGAGGCATATTTCAAATATCTACAAAACTAATGAATTAGACAAATCAACTTGTGCAAAAATTGCACAGGTTGCAGCGGACGGCAAAGTCCAAAAAATGGACATATATAATCTTGATATGATTATTTCCGTCGGCTATCGGGTCAATTCAAAACGCGGCACGCAATTTCGCATCTGGGCAACCGGCGTCCTGAAACAGTACCTTCTGGATGGATATGCTCTCAATCAGAAGCGTCTTGCGGCACAAGGGCAAAAAATGCAGGAAGTCCGGCAGGCTCTTGACCTGATGACTCAGGCGGCGAGTCAAAAGCGCCTGTCCTCGGACGAAGCCGATGGGCTGATTCGAATTATTCGTGATTATGCGTATGGGCTGGATTTAATCGACGCCTACGACAAGCAGCGTATTTCACTGTGTCAGGTGCTTGACAAGAATGCTGTATTTTCTCGTGAAGAATCATCCTTTTGTCGATGGCAATAAGCGGATTGCAGCATTTTTGTTTTTGTGGTTTCTGGATAAAAACGGCCGACTGTACAAGCAAGGCGGCGGCAGGCGAATTGCCGATAACGCCCTGGTGGCGCTGACGCTGATGACCGCCGTCAGTTCGCCCAAAGAAAAAGAGGTTATGATTAAAATTGTAATCAACCTCATTAACGACAATAATTAATGTGGGCAGGAATATATGGCCAGGAAATTTAAGGTGGATATTGACGACGCCCGGCGGCGGGTGCTGAAGTTTTTTCCGATTTTGCGCAAGGTCTATCCGGATGCCAAGGTGTCGCTGGACCACACCAATCCGCTGGAGTTGCTGATTGCCACGATTCTTGCCGCTCAATGCACCGATGCGCGGGTCAATATCGTCTCCAAAACGCTGTTTGCAAAGTACCGCAAAGCCGAAGACTGGATTGCCGTGCCGCGCGAAGAACTCGAACAGGATATCCGCTCGACGGGTTTCTATCGCAATAAAGCCGCCAGCATCCAGAAAACCTGCCGCCTGCTCATCGACCGCTTTGGCGGCGTCGTCCCTAAAACAATGGATGAATTACTCACGCTCAACGGCGTTGGGCGCAAGACCGCCAATGTCATTTTGGGCAATTGCTTCGGTGTGCAGAGCGTCGTCTGTGATACGCACATGATACGACTTTCGCGGCGGCTGGGGTTGTCCGCTAATGCCGACCCGGTCAAACTGGAATTTGACTTAATGGAAATCGTCCCCAAAAACAAATACGGCGGCTGGACGCTGTTTAGTCATTGTCTTGTCTTTCACGGCAGGGCCTGCTGCAGCGCCCGAAATCCGAATTGCCCGAATTGCCCTATCGCTCAATACTGTCCGGCCGTCAGTAATCCTTTGTTGATGTAAGCCTTAACGCTCCTATATAAAAAAGGAAACGCAAGATGTTCGAGAAAAAACCATTCGGCACGATTGACGGAAGAACCGTTGAGCTTTACACACTGACCAACGCCAACGGTCTAAAGGCGTCCATTATGACATACGGCGGAACGATGACACAACTGCTCGTCCCCGACAGAAACGGCAAGATGGCGGATATCCTGCTGGGCTATGACAATCTGGATGGATTTGTCAAAAACAGTCCGTATTTCAATTGCCTGATTGGCCGGTATGGCAACCGCATCGCCAAAGGCAAGTTCACGCTGGAAGGCAAGACCTATTCGCTGGCAGTCAATAACGGCGAAAACTCGCTTCACGGCGGACTCAAGGGCTTCGACAAAGTGATCTGGGATGCTGAACCGTTTGAGGACAAAAACGGCGCCGCAGTCAAACTCACTTATATCAGCAAGGATATGGAAGAAGGCTATCCGGGAACGCTGACGGTTACGGTTGTTTATACGCTGACTCATGCCGATGAACTGACGATTGATTATACCGCCAGAACCGACAAGACGACCGTCTGCAATCTGACCAATCACAATTATTACAATCTTACCGGCAGCGCCAAAACGACGGCACTGGGACACATCTTAACCATTAACGCCGACCGATTTGTCCCGATTAACAACCAGCAGATTCCTATCGGCCAATTGCTTGCCGTCAAGGGAACGCCGATGGACTTTACCCTGCCGACAGAAATCGGCGCCCGCATCGACGGCAAAGACCAGCAGTTGGAATTCGGCTTTGGTTACGACCATACCTGGGCGCTGAATAAGAAGGGCAGTGAGTTGTCATGGGCGGCAACGCTGTATGAACCCCACAGCGGCCGGCAGATGGAAGTCTGGACACAGGAGCCGGGCGTGCAGTTCTATGCCGGCAATTTTCTGGACAGCACGATGGTCGGCAAGGGCGGCATTGTCTATCAGCGGCGATGCGGAATATGCCTGGAAACACAGCACTACCCCGACAGCCCCAACCAGCCGGCATTCCCGACAACCACGCTGCGGCCGGGCGAGATATACAAGACACAAACTATCCACAAATTTTCTGCCCGTTAAATACGCAGGCAGGCGAAACTGCTGAAAAAATAACACTGAGAAATTTTTAATAGAGGCATCCAGAATGAAAATTGTACTTGCCGGTCCGAAAGGAGCTGGCAAAAGTTCCGTCGCAAAGGTGTTGGCTCAACTGCTCGGCCTGCCCGCCGTGGAAACCGATACGCTCATCGAAGACGCCTTCGAGGCACGGCAGGGACATCGCCACACCTGCCGCGAAATTTTTGTCGAACACGGCGAAACGGAATTCCGTGCCGTAGAAAAAGATGTCGCGTTGCGGCTGGCTGATGCGGATTGGAAAATCATTGTCTGCGGCGGTTCCAGCCTGTTGTCGCCCGTCAGCCGTCAGGCGCTGCGCAAAAATGCCATCCTGATTTATCTCAAGACCGAAGCCGAAGAACTCTGGAGCCGTATGCTGCATGATGGGCTGCCGCCGTGGCTGTCCGGGATAAACGCCAAACAGCAGCTTGCTGAAAATGTTGCCTATCGTGATGAACTGCTTGCTCCATTCGCAGACATTCTCATCGACACCACCGGCCAGAGGCCCGAACAGATTGCTCACATTGCCGCCGACCGCATCATCGAAGAAATCGCTGTCCGCAGCCAGGCGGCCAACACCTATGGCGACATCATCCGTGTAACCACATTTGGCGAAAGCCACGGTCCGGCCATTGGAGCCGTACTGGACGGCATCAGGCCGGGCATCGATTTCCCGTATGAAGAAATCCAAAAAGAACTGACCCGACGCCGCCCGGGACAAAGCGATGTTACGACCCCGCGTGATGAACAGGACAGGCTTGCGGTCTTATCCGGCGTCTTTGAGGGCAAGACCACCGGCGCCCCGATCGCCATGGCCATCTTCAACAAAGACCAGGACTCCACCAAATATGAGGGCATCAAAGACCTGTTCCGCCCGGGACACGCCGACTTTACCTATTACAAAAAATACGGCATCCGCGATTATCGCGGCGGCGGACGCTCCAGCGGACGCGAAACCGCAGGCCGGGTCATGTGCGGCGCCTTTGTCCGAAAACTGCTGGCAGACAAGGGCGTCAAAATTATCGCCCACTCCATCGAGATTGCAGGCATCCCCGCCCATATATGTGATTATGATGCCATCGAGAAAAATGATGTTCGATGTGCAGACCCTGTCGCTGCCGAAAAAATGAAGCAGGCCATTCTCGCGGCCAGAGATGACAACGATTCTGTCGGCGGCATCGTCCAACTGGAAATTACCGGTCTGCCGGCCGGACTCGGCGACCCGGTTTTTGCCAAACTCGACGCCCGCCTGACCCATGCAATTATGACTATCGGTGCAGTCAAGGGCATTGAGATTGGACGCGGCTTTGAACTGGCAAGACTTCGCGGAAGCCAGTCCAATGATACGATGGCTGATGGTACATTTACGAGCAACAACGCCGGCGGCATTACCGGCGGCATCTCGACCGGCCAGACCGTCTTGATGCGAATCGCCGTCAAGCCGACATCCTCGATTGCCAAACCGCAAAAGACCCTTGGTCTGGACGGCACAACAAAACAAATCGAAACCCACGGCCGCCATGACCCCTGTATCGTACCCCGCATCATTCCGGTAATCGAAAACATGACTGCACTGGCGCTCTACGACGCATGGGCTGTCCAGTCAAAACTGAACCCCGACTGGGAATATGCCTGATCGCCAAAGCGGTTGATCAAATACAGACATTATCCATCATGCGCGGGAATGCGATGCATTGACGGATGTGGCGTTCGTTGGTAATCCAGGCGACCGTGCGTTCCACGCCCAAGCCGAAACCGCCGTGCGGCACCGTACCGTATTTGCGTAAATCCAGATACCACGCATAATTTTCCGGGTTATACCCTTCTTCCTCGATGCGTTTGGTCAGGTATGCCAAGTCATCTTCGCGCACCGAGCCGCCGATGACTTCGCCGAAGCCCTGCGATGCGAGCAAGTCGAAATTCTGCACAACTTTTGGATTATCCCTATCCGTTTTCATATAAAACGCCTTGGCTTCGCGCGGGTAGTGCGTCACGAAGACTGGCTTATCGTGCATCAGCGAGATAATGGTCTCATCCGAACCGCCCAAATCCTTGCCCCATCGAAATTCGGACGCTAATTGGGCGTGTTTGGGATTGTTTTCGATCTTTATCTCCAATTCGGCCAATTCAGCCCGCAATTCCGACATCAACTTGGCATTTTTGTCCTTTTGCCATTGCTTGAGTCCGCCGGCCTTTTCCTGAGTTTCGATATCGGCAATCTGTTTTTCGATGGCGGCTTTCTCGGTCTTGAATTGTTCCAACTGGTTGGCCATAAAAGCGGCCGTTTTCTGGCTGGTCAGAATATCTGCCGCCTCGCTATAGGTTAAGCGATAAAACGGCGGTTCGATTTTTTCCAGTACCGGGATATTAGCGCCCAGCGTTTCCAGTTCGGGGCGGTTGTCTTTGAGCACCCGCTTTACAATGCTGGAAACGAAGTTTTCAGCCAATTCCAGCAAGCCCGGCAAGTCGATATAGGCAACCTCCGGCTCGACCATCCAAAATTCGGTCAAGTGCCGGCGAGTCTTGCTCTTTTCGGCACGGAATGTCGGCCCGAAACAATAGACCTTGCCAAAACTCATGGCGGCGCATTCCAGATAGAGTTGACCCGTTTGTGACAGAAACATCGGTTTGCCGAAATAATCGACCTCAAACAGCGTCTGTTCGCCCTCGCCGGCCGCGGCTGTGAAAATCGGCGTATCCACCAGCGTAAAGCCGCTGCTGTTGAAAAAACTGCGAATCGCATCGATAATGGCATGCCGAATCCGCCCGATGCACCAGGGACGCATCGACCGCAGGTGCAAATGGCGGTTTTTCATCAGAAATTCGACGCCGTGGTCTTTGGGCGTGATGGGGTAATCCTGGGTTGGGCCGACAATCTGGGCGCTGCTGACGGCCATTTCATAGCCGCCGGGACTGCGCGGCTCGGCTCGGATGATGCCGGTCAAAATCAGCGAAGACTCCTGCCCCAGCCGCGTAAGCTGGTCAAACAGAGCTTCGTCGAGCTTGCCTTTTTCGATAATGCACTGGCACAAACCGGTTCCATCCCGCAGGACAATAAACGCGACCTTGCCGCTGTGGCGGCTGTTATAGACCCAGCCGGACAGGGTTACTTCCTGACCGACAAATGTATGGAGCCTGGCGATGTCAGTTTTCATACAATACCTTCATAGAACCAACGGATTATTCTAAGACGCAACTAACACTATTTCGACGAACCAATGAACTCTTTCGATCCGCCGTCATGGAAATACCCAGCATTCTAATTGAAAAAACGGCAATATTCAATCGATTTTGATATATCGGCATTTCGTCGCTCTGCCGAGACACGAAGTTTCCATCTGCCACAAACAAAATCTAAACAAAATACAACACAAAAGCTAACCCTTTGTTAATCACCCCTTAATATGTTTTCCCGATAATTCCATATAGGAATGACGATTAAAACTATATTGTGTGGTGTGTCATAACTGAGGCAAGACCCATGAATAAGCCAATTTTTGTAGTCAGCGACCTGCACATCGGTTCCGGGGGCAAACGCGACAGTTTTTCCCAGCACGACCGCAGTCGGGATTTTGACCGTTTTCTGGACTTTGTCCGAAAAGAGGACGGGCAATTGGTTATTTTGGGAGATTTTATTGATTTGTGGCGTTTTTCCCTCAAGCAGATTATCCGCGTCCGCCGTGATTTGTTAGACCGTCTGTCTGCGATGGATGTCCGCTGTGTCGTCGGCAACCATGATTTGGCGCTGATGCGGTTTGCCGGCTCGGCGAATGTGCCGCATCCTTTTTTCCGCACGGTTCAACTGCCGTTTGTTAAAACGATTGGGGGCAAGCAATTCTGTTTTATGCACGGCCATGAGTTAGACCCGCTCAATTGCCGGCTGACGCCGGGCATCGGGCGGTTTTTGGGCTTGTCCTCATCGCTTGCCGAATACGCCAAGGGGGACCCGTTCTTTTCGTCCGACGTGATTGAAGACGCCCTTGCCGGCATCCGGCAAAAACTTTGGGCGGCGCCGCTGTCGCGGGTGCTTCCCTACACGGGCTGTCCGCAGTCGGTCTATAATCTGATTCCGCAGGAGTCGCAGATGATTCCGGGACAAAAACGGATTCAAAAACTGATTTCCAAAGTCCACCGCAAAAAACAAACCGAAGGCCACGACATCACGATATCGGCTCATACGCACCGGTCCTGCCGGTTTGAGAACTGGTATTTCAACAGCGGCTGCTGGACCGGCGCCAATCACAATTTTCTTCAGATTCATCCGAGCGGCCGCGTCGGGATATTCGATTGGGACAAGGACTGTCCGCGAATCAATGAAACCGCCATTAAACTGTCCAGCCGGATTGCCGATTGCAGTGCGTATGCGGTGATGAATTGACCGGCGGTCGGGTTTGTCTGCCGCGATAGGGTTGTAAAACAGGTTTTTTTAATGGCAAAAATTGTCTATGGCGTCGCGGGAGAAGGATTTGGACACAGCAGCCGAGCTCATCTGATCGGCCAGCGGTTGCTGGAGTGCGGCCACGATGTGCTGTTTGCCGCCTCGGAAAAATCCTATGCCTACCTGAGACCCCATTTCGGAGAGCGGGTCAAACAAATCACCGGGCTTTGTCTGATTTACAAAAACCGCAAGCTGAGCGTTCTGGATACAGGTCTTGCCAATATCCGTCGAATCGGCGATGTCATTTGGGGCAACCGTAAGGTCTTTGAAACCCATTTTAGCGGATTTGAGCCGCAGCTTGCGATTACCGATTTTGAGCCGTTTATCGCGGCTTGGGCATCCCGCCGCAAAATCCCGCTGTTGAGCATCGACCATCAGCACTTGCTGCTTCACTGCCGCCTGGATGCGTGTTCCGGAGCCGGAACCGGAGCGTTTTTGTCGCGGCTGGTAACCCGAAGCTACCGGATACGGGCGGCGGCTTATCTGGTAGTGAATTTTTTTGAAGCACCCGTAACGCATCCGGCGACGACACTGGCGCCGCCGCTGCTGCGTCCGGTGGTGCGCGACTTTGCTGCTTCAGCCGGCAATCATATCCTGTATTACTCAACCGACCACACCGGCATCGACAAGCTGCTGGCGATTTTCGGGCAGTTCCCAAAACAGACTTTTTATGTGTATGGATTTAATCAATACGGCTGTTATGGCAATTGTCATATCAAGCCGACTTCGACCCAGACTTTTTTGACCGATTTGGCAAGCTGCCGCGGCGTAATCAGTACGGCCGGATTTTCACTGCTGAGCGAGTGTCTGCATTTTCGAAAAAAGATGCTGCTGCTGCCGATACGCGGGCAGTATGAGCAGATTCTCAACGCCCATTATATCGAGAAGCTAAATCTGGGCGTCGCATCCGACCATTTTGACCGTGAGGTACTGGCACGATTCCTTGACACACTGGACCATCCGATGCAGCCCCGTCCGGGAGTGCTGTGGCCCGACAATGAGGCATTTCTGGCGACGCTGGAAAAAACCCTTGGCCGGCTGGGCATTGAAAGAACCGCTACACAAAAGGCGCCGGTACCGCCGCAATCAGGCCGTAAATGACCATCGGGATAAATGTCCTTTTCAGGATAAACCCCTCTTTGTTCATAATGCCCAAAATCGAGCAGACAGCCGCGATGTTGTTGATGCAAATCTACTATACCCGAAAACAACTCTGCCTCAAACCCCTGTTCATTTTTTGGGGATACGCTCAAGCATCAATAAAACGCACTGCTTGAACGGGCAAGAGCGTCTTTGCAGTCTTAAAATTGTATTTGCAGTCGGCTGCATAAGAGCAACCACAGGCGATAGAGGTTAATTATGTTAAACTGCATTTCCTGTCTTAATTTGTATATATTGGGCGTGAGAATTAAAAAAATATCGCGAATTTTGCAGAAATTTTGATATTTTGTTGACATGGCGGTCGAAAGCGACTATATAGTCAGTTATGAACAAAATGACAACCAATACTCTTTGGCCGATGGGACGGGCACAGCGGCGTGCCGGCAAGACGCGCGACAAGCTGCTGGATGCCGCATTGGCGGTTTTTGCCCAGTCGGGCTTTGATGCGGCGACCATCGAAATGATCACCGAAAAAGCCGATGTGGGCAAGGGTACTTTCTATCGTCATTTTGTCGATAAGTACCAGCTAATGCAGGAGTTAGTGCAGGATTCACTGACTCGTCTGACCGCTCAGGTCTGTGAGCGCACCGGCGGCGAAAAGACGCTGGAAGAAATATTAGAAAAAATATTTATTGAACATACAGAGTTTTTTTTACGACATATTGAACAATATGTACTTTTATTTCAGGGCAGAATGCTGCTTCAGCTTGGACGAAATGTCTCCAGTGAACTGGAAGCGCCGTATCTGAAATATCAGGAACGATTGGAACAGCTTGTCCGGCCGTATCTGCCGGTCGGCACGGATTCGGCGAAGATTCGAAAACTGTCCTGTGCGATCGCGGGATTTGTGTTTGGATTTTTCTCTTTTGCAATGACCGGCTTGACTCGTCAGCAGATTGCTGATGGGATTAAGCCCTTACGAAAGGCGTTTGTGGAAAGCATGGCCGGCTTTCTCGAACAAGAATAAGATGGCTATTAGGAAAAAAAGGATTTTGACTCATGGATAGAAACGTGACAGCCGTTGACGTTGCTGACGCTTCCGACAAACCTCCCTCTACATCCTCGGTTGGGAGGGACGACGAACCGCCCTTGCAATGTCTGACACCCCCTCAACCGACACTCAAACCAACATCTCAAACACATAGCCGGTGGAATGACTGGCGCTGGCAGATGGGACATCGTATCCGTACGATAGATCAGCTATTCGGGTATTTTCCCGATAAGCCCTATTGTCAATCCATCACGCCGGTCATCGGCAAATATCCGATGGCAATTACACCTTACTATGCCTCGCTGATACGCAGGGTGGATTTGGCCGATCCGGTATTTCAGATGTCCGTTCCGCAATTGAACGAACTGCATGACCCTGCGTTTCTGTCCAGCGACCCGCTGGAAGAACACGACGATATGCCGGTGCCGGGCTTAGTGCATCGGTATCCGGACCGGGCGCTGCTGATCGCAACGACAACCTGTTCGATGTACTGCCGACACTGCACACGCAAGCGCGTTGCCGGCACGCGGGAAACGAGTATCTCGCCCCGCCGCCTGGAACAGGTTATTGCGTATCTGACAGCGCATCCGGAAATTTCCGATGTGATTATTTCCGGCGGCGACCCGCTGACGATGAGCGATGAATCGCTGGAAATTATCCTGTCGTCGCTGCGAAAAGTAGCGTCGGTGCAGATTATCCGCATCGGAACGCGGATGCCAGTGGTGCTGCCGATGCGAATCACCGATGAACTGGTCGCGATGCTCAAGAAATATCACCCGCTGTGGATTAACACGCACTTTAACCACCCCAACGAGATTACACCCGAATCGACGGAGGCCTGCCGCAAGCTGGCCGATGCGGGTATCCCGCTGGGCAATCAGTCGGTGCTGCTGCGGAATGTCAATGACGATCCGCGGGTCTATGAGCAGCTTTGCCGGGCATTGGTGCGGATGCGGGTTCGCCCGTACTATCTGTATCAATGCGACCTGGTTCGCGGCGTAGAGCATTTCCGCACGCCCATCAGCAAGGGTATCGAGATTATGGAATACCTGCGCGGCCGGCTGTCGGGACTTGCGATACCGACATTTGTCGTCGATGCCCCGCACGGCGGCGGCAAGATTCCCGTGCTGCCCAGCTATGTGGTCTCGACGAGTCCGACGCATACGGTACTGCGCAACTTCGAAGGGATGCTGATTTCGTATCCGGAGCCGCAGCGGTATGAGCAAAGTAGCTTGACTGCCGAGCCCAATCACGACACGGCGCCGGGTGTCTGGGAACTGGCCAGCGGTCAATACAGCCGGATTCAGCCGGCAAGGACGATTCGCCAGACACGACGGCAGACCAGCTGCCATCATATCGAAAACAGTGAATTGCTCGGGCAATAATGTCTTGACGGCAAGTAAAATTTAAATGATAATAGACGGGCGATTCGGCATCAGCCGGATTGCCCGTTTTTTATGGCTAACAGAAAGCATCATGGAACGCTATTCCAAAGACAATCAGGAAATTATTTGGGGCGATGCGATTGAGGCATTGAAGCAGCAGGTGCCGGATCGTAGCATTGATCTTATCTTTTGCGACCCTCCGTATAACATTGGAAAGAACTTTAATGGCCGAAAAGACCATTGGGAATCGGACGAAAAATATCTTGAATGGTGTTATTTATGGCTGTCTCTTTGCATTGACAAATTAAAAGACCATGGAACGTTCTATTTGATGGCAGCAACACAGAATATGCCTTTTCTTGATTTATTCATCCGAAAAAAACTAACTATCCTTTCCCGGATTGTCTGGCACTATGACAGCTCCGGAGTGCAGGCGAAGCGTTATTTTGGATCCCTATATGAGCCGATTCTTTTCTGTGTCAAGAATCCGGAGAATTACACCTTTAACTCGCAGGATATTTTGGTGCAGGCTAAAACAGGGGCAGTGAGAAAATTGATTGATTACCGCAAAGCGGAGCCTTCTCCCTACAATACCGCAAAGGTTCCGGGAAATGTCTGGACGTTTCCGCGAGTGAGATATCGTATGCGGGAATACGAGAAGCATCCAACCCAGAAACCGGAAGTCTTGCTGGAGCGAATCATCCTGGCAAGTTCCAATCCGGGCGATATGGTACTCGACCCGTTCTCCGGAACATTCACAACCTCATTCGTCGCCCAGAAACTCGGTCGCCAGTCCATTGGTATCGAAATTGAGGATGCCTACATAAAGATCGGACTTCGACGTCTCGGCATCGTGTCGGAATATAAAGGAGAAACGCTTCATAGGCCCTTAAAAACGTATGAAAAAGTTTGTTCCTGTCAAGATCAAGCCCCGACGCTATTTTAGGACCACATGGTGAAACATTTTTTTACCGAAACGATAATAACTGTTCTCCAGAAACATTTTGGCACAATCGCCCAGACGGTTTTTGAGTCCAGCCCTTTACTGAAATACGTTAATTATAAAACTCGGTCTGCCAATCGAGGCTCAAGGTCGCGCAGCAGTTTTGCAAATCTCTACGCAATTTATGTTCTGGTGGAGGACTATCTGCATCGCGATTTTGACAAGAGTGGCAAATATTCGAAGTACGAGGGCGCCGACTTCACGCCTCTGCTGCAAAGAATGCGAAAGATGCCTTTTGGGCTGAAATTACAGAATCACGCATTGAACAATCGTACCAATGATGAATTCCATAAATATTTTCCTGAGGATGAACGGCGGCCAATCTTGAGGAAGGTTGACGCCCAAAAATACTGGATCAATGAAAATCTATTGATTACAAAAATTACCGGTAAACGGTATAATATTGCAAAGCCGCTGCTTGAAATCATCGATAACTATATTTCCATAAAAAAACAATCATTTGAACGTTTTCTTCGGGATTGCGAATCTTTAACGCGTGTCGCTGACAATAAAACCGTTCCTATTGTCGAATTTATACGGAATCTCCTTGCTCCAGAAAAGGATGCAAGGATATTTGAAATTGTAAGCTACGCCGTATTGAAGTCATATTATGCAGAAGACATCATTTTTTTAGGGTTGACAAAAGAAGAGGTCAGGCCCGAACGACTTCGCCTGTTCAAGACCGGTCGAACCAACGCCAATGACGGTGGAATTGATTTCGTAATGCGACCGTTGGGGCGTTTTTTTCAGGTTACAGAGACTCTGGATGTAAAAAAGTATTTTCTGGACATTGATAAGATAGAAAAATATCCAATTTCATTTGTCATCAAAACCGACATGCCCATAAAACAAATTCGCAGCGTTCTTAAAAAAGGCGCCCGCGAACAATTTGTTGTCGATGTGGTGGTTCGAAGGTATATGTCTGCGATAGAAGAGATTATCAATATACCGCTTTTGCTGGAGCGATTTAGTCGAGTTGTCGAGGCAAACAAAGCTAAAGAAGTTCTGGATGAAATCATCCGTTGGAGTCAGGTTGAGTTTAACTATTCTAAAGGTGATAAAATTGATGATGTGGCTGATGGGGATGAAGATGAAGAATAAATCTGCTCCGCGTTTAATATTTTGACAAATGCACTTCATGATAGAAAGTTTTATGAACCATTTTAAAAATCTCAATGTTGGTTTTGTGTATGACCTGCGGGATGACTATCTCAAAGAGGGCTTTACGCCCCAGCAGGTAGCGGAATTTGATATGGAATATACCATCTCCTCGATTGCTGAAACGCTGACGCAACTTGGCTGCCAGGTCGAGCGTATAGGCAATGCAAAGGCGCTGGTTAAGCAGGTTGCCGCCGGCAAGCGGTGGGATTTGGTTTTCAATATCGCCGAGGGCATCAAAGGACGCAGCCGCGAGGCACAGGTGCCGGCGATTCTGGAACTGTACGATATCCCCTATACGATGTCCGACCCGCTGGTCTGTGCAGCGACACTGGATAAGGAGATTGCCAAAAAACTGATTCGGGCGGCTGGTTTGAATACGCCGTCATCGTATGTGGTACGGTCTGAAGCCGACATCGCCGCCGTCCGTCTGGCCTATCCGCTGTTTGCCAAGCCGATTGCCGAAGGCACCGGCAAGGGTGTTGATCACCGTTCCAAGATTACGACACCGGCACAGCTAAACGAAGTTTGCACCACCCTGCTGCGGCAATTCCATCAGCCGGTGCTGGTCGAAGAATATCTGCCGGGGCGGGAATTTACCACGGCGGTCTTGGGGACGGGGGCGAAGGCTCGCGTGCTGGGGACGATGGAGTTTCGCATCAAAGAAAACGCCCCCGCGCAGGATTATTCCTACGAGGTCAAAGAGTATTGCGAGGAGTTTGTCGAGTATTTCCCGATGCCGCATGGGACTAAACGCCAGGAGGTCGAGGCGCTGGCATTGGCGGCGTATCGGGCGCTGGAGTGCCGCGATACAGGCCGCGTGGATATCCGCTTAGATGCGGCGGATAAGCCATCCTTTATCGAGGTCAATCCGCTGCCCGGAATGCACCCGCAGCACTCGGATCTGCCGATGATCGCCACGCAGGAAGGAATGAACTATTTGCAATTGCTGACGGAAATTATCTCCAGTGCGATGGAGAGAGTTCATAGTTCATAGTTCGGAGCTCGGAGTAAGAAGTTAGGACAAAACGGGTTATGGAAAAAGAACCGCAGTTTAATTTTGAAAATTTGCTGGTTTATAAAAAAACGCTGGATATGATTGATTCTGTGTACCGTTGCACGGATTCCTTTCCGCACGATGAGCTGTTTGGGTTGAGGTCGCAGTTTCGCAGAGCGGCTGTTTCAGTTAGCCTGAACATCGCGGAAGGCTCGGCCAGAAGTAAAAAGGATTTCCGTCGATTTCTGGATGTCGCTCAAGGGTCTATTTTTGAATGTGTTGCTGTTTTAAATATTGGTAAGAGACAAAAAATAATCACAGACGAAACAGCAATTCAAATTAAATTACAATTGTCGGAATTATCCAAAATGATAAGCGGCCTCAAACGCAGCATGGGATTTGCCGACCGAAATGAATCTTAAACTACGAACTACGAACTTTACAATGAAGCAAAAGCATTCCGTTTTAATTTTGTACACCCGCCCCAGCGACGAATATGCCGCGATGGGGTGTGTTGAGAGTGAAGCCGGCGTGATGGAACAGGTGGATGCGACCGCCGCGGCGCTGGATGTATTGAAAATCGCACACCGCCCCGCCGCCGTGGGTTCGCTAAGTGAACTGACGCGGATTTTGGCGCAGGCGTCGGAGACTGTTGTTTTTAATTTTGTCGAGACGCTCGAAGGCTGCCCCCGCACCGCCGCCGGCGTGCCGGCACTATGCGAGGCGTTCGGCAAAACCTGTACGGGCAACGATACGCCGGCACTGCTGCTTTCGACGGACAAATGGCACAGCAAAGCCATCCTTGCCGCCGCCGGACTGCCTGTGCCGGCCGGAATTCTCATTGAGCCGGGACAAAAGGCAAAACCCGAATTTGACGGGCCGTATTTTGTCAAACCTGCCGCCACGGATGCCAGCGAGGGCATCGACGACAACTGCATCATCCCCAAAGCCGGAGCCGCTCTGTCCCGGGCAGTCGAGCAAATCCACACACGATTTAAGCAGGCGGCGCTGGTCGAACAGTATATCGAGGGCCGCGAATTCAACATCACCTTACTGTACAAAAACGGTCAGCCGGCGGTGATGCCGCTGGCGGAAATTGATTTTTCCGCGTTTGCCGACGGCAAGCCGCGCATCGTCAGTTATGATGCCAAGTGGAAACCCGACAGTTTTGAATACAACCATACGCCGCGTATTATCCCTGCCGATGTGCCGGTTAAGACCGCTCAAAAAATCCGCGATATCGCCCAGCGTGCCTGTGCGGCATTGGGCTGTCGGGATTACTGCCGTGTGGATATCCGCTTGGATAAAAAACTCAACCCCTACATTCTCGAAGTCAACGCCAATCCGGATATTAGCCCGCAGGCAGGCCTGGCCGCCGCCATCGACGCGGGCAAACTGAAATACCACGCATTTATCAAACTGTGCATTGATAATGCTCTTACAGGAAAATCAAAAATCAAAAAGTCAAAAACCGTTGTAAAACAGCAAGCCCCCGAGTCGGCTATCCGTTTTACAACACCCCAGGATGTCGGGGCGGTACTGAAATTTCTGGATGCCACAAAGTTTTTCCGTCATGAAGAAATGCTGATTGCTGAAGAAGTGCTGACCGACGCCGCTAATAAAGGACAGGCCGGCCATTATCAATCGTATGTATTGCATGCCGAAGGCAAGCCAGTAGGCTGGGTCTGCTGGGGACCAACACCCTGTACCGTCGGCAGTTTTGATATCTACTGGCTGGGTGTGGACCCCGCTTGTCAGGGGCTTGGATACGGCAAAAAACTGATGGAGTTTGCCGAAAATCAAATCCGCAGCGCCGGCGGCAGACTCTATATCGTCGAAACTTCCGGACGCGAAAGTTATCTGCCGACGCGGGCGTTTTATGAACGAATCGGCTATACCGCCGCCGCCTGCGTCAAGAACTTTTATGCCGCCGGCGACGACAAAATTATTTACACCAAACAGGCATAAATAGCAATCTTATGTGGGATATTCAGCAGCCATCGCCAGTCAAACTCATCGTCGGAATCCTGGCGGCGGACGTGGCCTGTCTGGAGGCGGCACATCGGGATGTCGTTGCCTCCTTTGGCAAATCCGACTTAATCAGTCCGGTCTATCCGTTTGATATGACCCAGTATTATCAGGATCAGGCAGGAGACAACATCTTGCGGCAGTTTATCTGTATCGAAAAACTAATAAACCCCGGCTGCCTTGCCCAAATCAAGCACACCGCCAACCGTATCGAACAGCAGTTAGCGGCATCGCTGGCAACTCGCTTTCCCCGGCCGGTCAATCTCGACCCAGGCTATCTGGAACCCAGCAAATTGGTGCTGGCGTCAACCAAAAATTTCGCCCATCGGATTTTTATCGGTGATGGCATGTGGGCAGAAGTAACGCTGACCTACAACAAGGGGCAGTGGCAGGTATATCCATACACCTTTCCGGACTTCAAGAGCGGCCGATATAACGCATTTTTGTCCGAAGCCCGCCTGCGCCTGGCCGAACAGCTTCGCAGCCAGTGAAGAACCAACCCTGTATTGGGGTCTGTCGCTATGCGGATACTCTTTTTTGTAATGCCGCATTTTCTGTTGATTATTTATCGAAGGTGTGGTAAAAGGTAAACAGACATTGGAAACAGTGTTTTTATCGGAGGTTTTGTGTGATTTTAGGACAAAGCCAATGTGTTTTGGATATGCCTGTATTAGTGCTCAATAAGCACTACATGGCTTTCCGTGTCGTCGCAGTTCGCCGGGCAATGCTACTGGTCGTTCGGGAACTGGCTGAAATCATCACCTGTGAGGAAGGGTGTTATTCCAACCATAACCTCGAGTCCTGGATGGAGTTAAGTCAATACAAGCAGGTCTTTGAAGCCCACAATTACGACTGGATAACGACCGTCAATATCGATTTGGCGGTGCCGAGGGTCATACGACTGCTGTTTTACGATAAACTTCCTCGACAAGCCGTCAAATTCAACCGCCGCAACATCTTTGCCCGCGACGGCAACCACTGCCAGTACTGCGGCCGCAAGTATGCCACCAGCGAACTGTCGCTGGACCATGTCGTGCCGCGCAGTCTGGGCGGGCAGGCGACATGGGAAAATATCGTCTGCGCCTGTACTAGGTGCAATACCAAAAAAGGCGGCCGCACGCCGGGGCAGGCGGGGATGAAGCTGATTCAAAAGCCGATAAAGCCCAAACGCAATCCGGCCATTCATATTCATCTGGCTCATGACCGCTTCAAAAGTTGGAAACAGTTCTTAGACCACGCCTACTGGTCGGTGGAATTGACATAACCTGTTTTACAGAATGGAATTGCGTCAATTTATGCCGACTTTTTAGATGCAATACCATCATTGTGCCATACATCGTATCCTCGTGACGAAAATACGGCGTGCCATGTCTGTCACTTGGGTTGGGGTTTATGCTTTACAGGGGGGCTGTTTTTGACGATAATAAAAACAAAATCAGTGCGAACTATCATAGAAAGGCCTTGTTTATGTGTGGAATTGTTGCCTATTTTGGACAGAAAAGTGCACAACCTATTTTAATTGAAGGGCTTAAACGCCTTGAATATCGCGGCTATGACTCGGCCGGCATCGCATTGTTGGATCACAACAACCAGTTGGATATCTATAAAGACAGCGGGCGGATAAGCAATCTGGAAAAACTCCTGCCAAGCCCGCCGTCGAAAATCAGCCTTGGCATCGGCCATACACGCTGGGCGACGCACGGAAAACCAAATCAAATCAATGCCCACCCGCATTTAGATTTTTCCGGCAAAATCTGTGTTGTCCACAACGGCATCATCGAGAACTACGCCACCCTGAAAAAATGGCTTATCAAGGAAGGCTGCACCTTCCAGAGCGAAACCGATACCGAAGTTGTCTCCAACCTCATCGGTTATTTCTATACCAAGAACTGCTCTAAGAACGGCGACCATGCCCCACAGGACTGCCATCGATTTGAATGGGCTGTCCAGCAGGCGCTCAATGAGATTTACGGCACCTACGGATTAGCGATTTTGTGCGCGGACTGTCCCGAGATGATGATTGGCGTCAAAAAGGGCAGCCCGCTGATTTTGGGCGTCGGCGAAAATGAATTTATTCTCGCCTCCGATGCATCAGCTATCGTCGAACACACCACCCAGGCGATTTATATGGCCGACGGCGAGATGGTTACCATCACCGCCGACGGCTTCCATACCAAAACCACCGCCAATGTATCGGTGCAAAAAGAACTGACCGCCATTGAAATCTCGCTGGACCAGATTGAGCTGGAAGGGTTTGACCACTATATGCAGAAGGAAATCGCCGAGCAGCCGACGGCGATATCTACCTGTTTGCAGGGACGCATCGACCTCAAAAACGGCCGCGTTGTACTTGGCGGCGTTCAAAATCATTTCCGTGAATTAACCCGCGCCAAACGCATCATCCTGACCGCCTGCGGAACGGCATTCCATGCCGGCTTAGTCGGTGAATTTTTGTTTGAGCAGCTTGCCAGGATACCCGCCGAAGTCGAATACGCCAGCGAATTTCGCTATCGCAACCCCATTCTGGAAGAAGGCACCGTCGTCATCGCCATCAGCCAATCGGGCGAAACGGCAGATACGCTGGCCGCCATCGAACAGGCAAAAGAACGCGGTTCGCTGGTGCTGGGCTTAGTCAATGTGGTCGGCTCGACCATTGCCCGCACGACGGACGCCGGTATTTATCTTCGCGTCGGCCCCGAAATCGGCGTTGCCAGCACCAAAGCCTTTACCGCACAAGTCGTGGCGCTGGCGCTGCTGGCCAT
The DNA here is from genome assembly GCA_964537635.1 of uncultured Pirellulales bacterium. GTDB lineage: Bacteria > Planctomycetota > Phycisphaerae > Sedimentisphaerales > Anaerohalosphaeraceae > Anaeroglomus. Next base: position 4,791 of record CAZICJ010000007.1, on the reverse strand, counting down.
TGAATTAGGCCGCCGCAGACACCTATCCTGCGACGCCGCACAGTCGCTGCTGGCCGAAATGATGCAAATACCTGACAAAATCAAACAGATTCTGACATGCTCGGATTCCATCCGCGAAATCGTGCGGGTCTATATCGACAATCCCAACTGGCTGTTTCTCGGACGCGGCTTTAATTATCCGGTTGCCCTCGAAGGCGCCTTGAAACTCAAAGAAATCAGTTATATCCACGCCGAGGGGCTGCCCGCCGCTGAAATGAAGCATGGCCCCATCGCCCTGATAACCGACCAGATGCCGGCGGTCTTTATCGCCACGCGCTGTTCGCAGTATGAAAAAATTATCGGCAATATCCAGGAAGTCCGCGCCCGCGGCGGCAAGACCATCGTGGTCGCCACGGAAGGCGACGACCACATCCGCACCTATGCTGACCACCTTATTTATGTCCCGGATATCGCCGAGCCGCTTCAGCCGATGCTGACGGTTATCCCGCTGCAGATGCTGGCCTATCACGCCGCCGTCCTCAAGGGCTTCGATGTGGACAAGCCCCGCAATCTGGCAAAAAGCGTTACCGTGGAATGATGCAATAGTCATTTGGGGTCAGCATTGCGGCTAAAAAAACTTGATTTTTCAGGCGCAGCGTGTTATTCTGCTGCCTGTGAAACACTGCTCTGCAGCCAGAGCGGTTTGTTGATATGGAAAGTCCGGGTTTGTCCTCGTTTGAAAATGGTAGCGGCATTGACGCTTGAATCCATTTCATAGATGCCTCTTTGTGCAGGGGAATCCCCGGAACGCAAAAAAAAACGGACATCAGTATTTGCTAATTCATGGAGAGTGGTTCGAATGCAAGACCTAATCCCGATTTCCCATACGGGACATGAAAAACTCAAAGAAGAACTTGTTCAGTTGGAAAAAGAGGCTGTTCTGGTAAGACAGCGGGTTGCCGATGCGCGTGAGCAGGGCGACCTGAAAGAAAACGGCGAATATATTTACGGCCGCCAGCAGCTGGGCTTTATTGAAGGGCGCCTGGGGGAAATCCGAGGCAAACTGAACTTTTCACAGGTCATTGACTGTACGCAGGTTCCCTGCGACCGCGCCGCCTTCGGCACCGTTGTCAAACTGCTAAATCTGGAAACCGGCAAAAAAATCGTCTATCAATTGCTTGGGCCGCATGATTTAGACCTGACCGATGACAGTATTTCCATCCACTCGCCGGTCGGCAACGCCCTGATCGGTCTTACCGTCGGCGATAAATTCACAGTCAAGGCGCCTCGCGGCGAATTGCATTACGAGCTGCTTGAGATCACCCAGTCGCAAATCAAATAGCAGAACCGGCAAAAAGCTACATTTCCGGGATGACTTGGGGGCTGACCTGGCCTGTGGGGGAGATGCTGAAGATGTAAACCAGGCCGGGCTTGAGCCGCGTATAGACTACATTGCCATAGACGGCACTGATATCGTACTCTTTGAGTTTGTCGGGGTTGGCCGACAAGTCCCACATATTCTTCCAGAACAACTCACGATGCACCGCCGGCAGGAATTGCAACAATTCCTGATAACGCTGCGGTTCGGCGCCCGGCTCCTCAATCGCAAAACCCTGTTCGGGCGTCATTTTTTCGCCGTAAATGCGCCGCCACAGATAGATTGCCCGCGCCTTGCCATCCATCACCATTTGGTTGCCGAAGCGGACAATCAGGGCGTCGAAGTGAACAATGTCGCCTTCGATGGTGAACTCCTTTTCCAAAATCCGCCGCGTCGGCTCACCCGGAGCGGTTTCCACAAAGCGCAGCGTCGTCGTCAGGCGGCCATCCGCCGTGGTTTCCTGCCGGAGGACTTTGGCGTAGCCGATTTGCTGCTCATCGGTCAGATTGGTCAGCGCCTGTTTGAGCTGCTTATTCTCCGTCAGGAGCTGATGGATGGTCATCGTCGCCTGATAAGCGGTTCGGCCGACATAAATCAGCCCGATGCCCAGCGGTATCAGGGCGGCCAGCGTAATGTAGTTGCGTATTTTCATACCATAGACGGTTTCCTATTTAGGACTTGAGAAGGCCGGTGCGGATGTGGATGTCCCTTTGCGGAAAGGGTATCGTGATGCCGTTCTGCTCCAGAGCGACTTTGATTTTTTCGTACAGGTCAAATTGGGTCGCCCAGTAATCGGGCACCTTGACCCAGGGACGCACGGCGATATTGACCGAACTGTCGCCCAGCCCCAGAATAGCAACCACCGGTTTGGGGTCTTGCAGGATTCGACCGTCCGCCTGCAAAACCGTCCAAATGGTCTGTTTGGCTTTGGCCAGGTCATCGCCGTAGGAAACGCCGATAACCATATCCAGCCGGCGCGTGGAGTTTGCCGAATAATTAAGGATGTTGCCGCCGGTTATGTGGGAGTTGGGAACAAAAATACGAATATTGTCCGGCGTATCGAGGATGGTAACAAAAATCTGAATCTCCGCGACGGTGCCCTTGACGCCGGCAATCTCGACAAAATCGCCGACACGAAAGGGCTTAAATATGACCAGCATCACGCCGGCGGCAAAATTGGATAGCGACCCCTGCAATGCCAGGCCGACCGCAAGACCCGCGGCGCCGATAATTGCCACAAATGAAGCGGTCTTGACGCCCAAACGGTCTAATGCCGCGAGGATAACAAATACCAGCAGCGTGGAATAAATCAGGTTGCGGGCAAAGCGGCTCAGCGTCATATCGACTTTAGCTTTATTGAGCGCCTTTTCGATTAAATTAGATAGATTCTGTGCCAGCCAGCGTCCAACGAAAAATATCAATACCGCAATCACCAGATTGGTCAGCAAGTTGATCCCGTTGACTGCGGTGTACTGGCATACGGTCTTCCATATGTCCTGCAAAGCGGTTACCGGCGCGGCGTGGGGCGCCGACTGTCCGGCCGGGACGGCATCCTGAGCCTGCACAAGCCCGCCGGCAAGCAGTATCACCGCAAATATCCACAAAATCCTTTTTTTCATAGTTCTATCTCCAGATATCTTTATTATTTTGGGTAAAACGATGCGGGTATTATATGCTGGATGATTCGGTTTGGCAACCGGTTTGTTCAAGAATGGAAAATAGGATTGACGCGGCGGGGACGGGCCGTATAATCGGGGAACTTATGCAGACATTACTGGTCATATCCATTTTGCTGTCGCTCGGGATTGCGGTGCTGATAGCATACCTGTTCAGCGTTCTGCTGTCCCTTCGCCGGGATATCGGCGGACAGAATGCCGCCGGTACGCTATTGCAGCAGCAGATTCTGGATTTGCGGTCGGCTCAGGATAAGCTGGGGCAAAATCTGGTGCAGAATCTCCAGGCCGGCCAGCAGACCATGGCCGGCGCCATCGGCGAAAGCCACAAAAGCCTGCTTGCCCTCAATCAGCAATTGGGGCAGCTGCAAGCCAACAGCCAGCGGATTATTGAGTTGTCGGGGGATATCCGGTCGCTGCAGATGATATTGCAATCGCCCAAACTGCGGGGACAGATGGGCGAGTATTCGCTGGAAAACCTGCTAAAGAATATCCTGCCGGCCGATGCGTTTTCCATCCAGCATACATTCCAGAGCGGCCGCAAGGTGGACGCCCTGGTGCACCTGGCGGATTACTCGGTCTGCGTGGATGCCAAGTTTCCTCTGCCGTCGTTTGCCAAAATGATGGAGGCGGCCGGCGATGAAGACAAAGCCAAATTTCGCCGGACATTTCAAAATGATGTGATCAAGCATATCGACAAGATTGCCGAGTCGTATATCCTGCCGCAGGAAAAGACGCTGGACTTCGCATTGATGTATATCCCGGCCGAAAATGTGTATTATGAAACGGTCGTCAAGAATGACGATGACCGCCAGGATATAATGGAGTACGCATTAAATAAGAAGGTGATTCCGGTGTCGCCGAATTTGTTTTATGTCTATCTGATGACGGTGGTGATGGGACTGCGCGGGCTGGCGATTGAAAAACAGGCCGAACAAATCCGTACAAATTTGCAGAAGTTGACGGCCGATTGGGGTTCGTTTGCCGAAGACTGGCGGATGGTGGGAAGCCATCTTCGCAATGCCTACAACAAGCACGATGAGGGGCAGAAGAAACTGGAACGGTTTGGGATGCAGTTGGAACAGATACAAAGCAGCCGGCCGGAAAATGGGTTCGTTTTGTAAATCATATCAAAAATCAAACATTAAATATCAAATTTGTGGAATGCCGAAGACGGCATGCCGGGTCGAACTATAAGCCATCCTTATTCTATTATTACATTGGGTTCGTTTTGCATAATTGGGTTTGTTTCAAAATTGGGTTCGTTTTGCGAAAGTGCGTTTTTGGCTTGAAAATGGGGTTGCTTTGTAACAATTGGGTTCGTTTTGTCGAAAGCAAGTATATAGGTATGTAAGTATGTAGGTATATAAGCATATTAAAAATTAAAATCACAGATTCAAGATTAAAAATGTCGGATTCTGGTTGCCAATGGTTTGTCGCCGGACTGGCGGGTTCCAGAGGTGTTTGGGATCCTTTCTGCGGGCTTCTGGATGCCCATCTTTCTGGCGTTAATTATACCACAAACGGTCGGAAAAGTACAGTTGAAAAGCACTAAATTTTAAGCACTAAATCATAAACAAATTCGAAATGGGGACAATTTCAGAAAAACAAGGAATGGGATTTTGGGGTTGAAAATGGGGGCGGTTGGGTGTATTGTCTGGTGCGGAAAAATGCAGCATGAATTCGAGCGGAGACCCTATTAGTTCGGTGAGCGTGTCCCCAAAAACTGGACAGGTGTTTAAGGTGGAATTGTTTTCGGGT
>CAZICJ010000006.1:0-65583 GCA_964537635.1 uncultured Pirellulales bacterium | reverse complement strand
AGTGCTGGGACTGGATATCCCCACGCCGATACGCCGGATGACCTACGCTCAGGCAATTGATGAATACGGCATTGACCGTCCCGATATGCGGTTTGATATGCGGCTCAAGACCATTACGGATATCGCCGCGGCAAGCACGTTTGGCGTATTCCTCAATACCATCAAGGCCGGCGGTATAGTCAAGGGCTTGTGCGTGACGGGCGGGGCGAAGTATTCCCGCAGCGACATCGAAGGCTCGCTGACGCAGGCCGTAACGGAATTGGGAGCCAAAGGGCTGGCATGGTTCAAGGTCGCCCCCGATGAAGCGACCGGCAGGCCGAGCCTCAAGAGCAATATCGCCAAATTCTTCAGCCCCGAACAGCAGCAACAGTTGCTGGCGAAGTTTGAAGCCAAGAATGATGATTTGATTCTGATGGTTGCCGACCAGCCGGCGATTGTCAATAAGGCACTGGCGCCCCTGCGGGTGCGTCTGGGCAAGGAAATGGGGCTGTGCCAAGAAGGCAAATTCGAGTTTGTCTGGGTCGTGGATTTCCCGCTGCTGGAATGGAACGCCGACGAGAAGCGGTTTGATTCGCTGCATCATCCGTTCACTGCCCCGATACCGGAAGACCTGCACAAATTGGACACCGACCCCGGTAACATCCGTTCACAGGCGTATGACCTGGTCGTCAACGGTTCGGAAATCGGCGGCGGTTCGGTGCGTATTCACAATATGGAAACGCAGGCCAAGATTTTCGACCTGCTCAAGATTACCCGTCAGCAGGCGCAGGATCGTTTCGGCTTCTTCCTCAAGGCGCTGGAATACGGCGCGCCGCCGCACGGCGGAATCGCCTTCGGCTTAGACCGCCTGGTGATGATTTTGACCGGCACGGACAACATCCGTGATGTTATTGCGTTTCCCAAAACCCAGCGCGGTCAGTGCCTGCTGACTGAGGCCCCCAGCGGGGTGGATCAGGCGCAGTTGGACGAGCTGAACCTTCGCGTGCAGAAGCACCTGCATCAGGTCGAAGATAACAATAAAGCCTGACGCCCATTGAGGCGCGGCCGAAAACGGCAACAATCATGGCGCTGGACCGGCAAAAAGGACTGGATACAATGCTGCGCAGGCTTCGGCTTAAGCCCCTGTCGCTGGCAGAGAAGTGCCGTCTTCAATTTGGCGGGGCGGTCTTGTTCATTCTGACGCTGGCGCTGCTGGTGCCGTATTTCTGGATGGGCAAACTGATTGACAAAAGCGCCCTGGATTCCGGCCGTGCTGTCAGTCGCACAATGTTTGAGCGGCATTTTCACGCGGCCGCCGATAAGACCCAATCCCAGTTGCCCAAACTCACGGAGGATGGATCCGTTATGGCCGAAGGCGGTTCGGTAGTCGAGTGGCATCGCTTCGGCGACAGTCAAAACTTGTTCACCGGCTTGGATCCGGTGTGGCAGACCAAACTGTCGCATCTGGCAAAAAATGAAAACATGGTAGATACCGCCTGGTTGGATAGAGAGGTCAGTCCGCCGCTGAATCGTTATGTGCAACTGGTTCGTGCCAACGAACGCTGTCTGGCTTGTCATAATCCGCAGGGGTCTGCGATTGTCTTTAACAAAAATCAGAAAATCGGCGCCTTGACCGTCCGTATGTCCGCCCAGGATTTGTCCCGTATGGTTCTGCTCAACCGGCTCTGGATTGTTGTTGCCGGTCTGCTGGCCGCTACCGGCGCGATGGTGGCGTTTTATGCGATTACCCAGCGCGTTATCCTTCGTCCCATACGCCAGCTTCGGGCGCTGGTCAACAACATTGCCGAGGGAAACTTCGATGTCCGCAGCTCCATCCAGACCGGCGATGAATACGAGCGGCTATCCGAGGCGTTTAATCACATGCTTGACAACCTGATGGAATCTCAGGGCAAACTCCAGCGCGCCAATCAGCAGCTCGACGCCAAAATTGTCCAGTTGTCCGACAAGAATATCGAGTTGTTCAAAGCCAATAAACTCAAAAGCGAGTTTCTGGCCAATATGTCCCATGAATTCCGAACGCCGTTGAATGCCATTTTGGGTTTTGCTGAACTGCTGCGGGAAAAGCCCGCCGCTGACCCCGAAAAATCCAAACGCTATGCCGAGAATATCGTCTCCAGCGGCAGGTCGCTGCTGAATATGATTAATGATTTGCTGGATTTGGCAAAAGCCGAGGCCGGCAAAATCACCCTGCATATCGCCAAGACCAGCATTGCTCAGCTCTGCGAAGGGATGATATCGTTCTTCTCGCCGCTGACCGAAAAGAAGCAGCAGACCATTGAACTGGACGCCGACCCGCAAGTTCCGCTGGTACAGACCGACGGCGGCAAGGTGCAGCAGATTTTGTACAACCTGATGAGCAACGCCATTAAATTCACACCCGAAGGCGGAAGCGTCTGCGTTCGGGTAGCAATGTTAGACGATACAACCGTGCGGATTTCCGTCAGCGATACAGGCCCCGGTATTTCCAAAGAAGACCAGGAAAAGGTGTTTGAAAAATTCCGCCAGCTCGACGGCTCCATTACCCGAACCACTGACGGCACAGGGTTGGGGCTTGCCATCAGCAAACAATTGACCGAATTGCTGGCCGGCACCATTTCAGTCCAAAGCGAGTTGGGGCAGGGCGCTACCTTTACGCTGGATATTCCGGTCAACCTGCCGTCCCCGGATGAAAAGCCGCCGGCTACTCCCGCTGCCTGAGCGACCACAGCCACGGCGCCGCCGAAGCGTAATACCGGCAATACAGGCCAATGGTGCGCATCGATACCAGCATCAAAAAGACGCTTGCCATCCGCCCGCCAAGCTGCAGGGCGGTCTTCCACGAAACAAGTTCCGCACTTGCGTGAAAGAGCCACAGACTCGGTACCCAGCAGCCAAATGCGACCATCGTGATAAACGCCGTCAGCAGATACGGCTTCCACGTTTTGACAATCGTGCGGACAATCAAGTCTATCCGATAAATCGACCAGGCTGGCAGCTCCATCCCAAACATCGCCATCCAGATTGCCAGCAGCCATGATGAGGCGAAGAATATGAGGACTTTGAGACAGGTGTTGTTAATATGCCAGGATTCCATCATAGACCCGATTGCCAGCGCCGGCATAAACGCTAACACGACGGCAACCAGGACCAGATAGAGTGAGCGAAGTACATCGCCGAAGAACGCAAACCCGTATCCAATCTCAATGTCCGGCAGGACATCCACTTCAAGATAAGTTGTTCCGATGATATCGAGAAGGTAATAACAGGTGCAGCCCAGCGTGATGAGTTGCGTAATCCAGCCGAGAGGCAAAAACAAGCCGAATCCCGGCATCATAACGGAGTAGTCGGTATTTCCAACAAAATACTGAAAGCCGGCCATCGCAAAACACAATGCGACGCCGGGAAGGCTGAGCGTGTGAAAAATGGCTTTGATGTTATCGAAAATAATTGCCTGGAAAAAGCCGCCCGGCGGGGCAGCGGCAACGATCTTAACCGGCTGGGCGGGTTTGCCGGATTCGGCGGGCACAATAAACCGGCAATCACAGTGTGTACATCGCGCCCGCCTGCCGACAAAATGCTCCGGCACACCGCAAAACCGCCCGCATGTGGGGCAATTAAACGTGATTGCCATAAGTTTATCCCGGTGTTCAATCAGTCATCGGTTTCCAGGTCGGCGTCGTTATTCATCGCATCCTGAAAACTCTTGATGTCATTAGCCCATTTTTGAGCCTCGAAAAGGTCGATGACGCCCTGTTTGACCAGTATCGCCAGATGCCGTTCCATTGTCATCATCTTTTCATCGACCTGGTTTCGGGTTTTGGTTTGAAGCTGCGAATACACCTGTTCAAGTTTGTTTTTGCGAATGAGATTGGCGATCGCATAATTACTGTTGAGAATCTCCATTGCGACAACCCGTCCCTGGCCATCTTTGCGGGGGATGAGTTTCTGGCTCAAAATATACCGCAGCCCCAGTGAAAGCTGATTGCGGACCTCTTCCTGCCGGCCTTCGGGGAAGAAATCAAGAATACGAGTAATACTGCCGATTGCATCCCGTGTATGCAGTGTGGAAAAGACCAAGTGGCCCGTTTCGGCGGCGGTTAATGTCAGTGCAACCGTTTCTGCGTCGCGCATTTCACCGACAAAAATCACATCCGGGTCCTGCCGCATCATCGACCGCAGACCATCGGAAAAACTGGGTACATCCTTGCCGACTTCCCGCTGGGAAATCATCGAATTTTTCTGTGAAAAGAGGTATTCGATCGGGTCTTCGAGCGTAATAATCCGGCACGCCCTATTTTCATTAATCCGTTCAATCAGCGAACCGATGGTCGTGCTTTTGCCGGCGCCGGTAATGCCGGTAAACAGAATCAGCCCGTGTTGCCGGCGGACAATATCCTGCCAGACGGTATTGGGAAACCCAATCGCTTCCGGTTTGGGGATATTCATCCCCAGGGCGCGGACGGCTGCACAAAGCCCATCATTTTCAAAAAAGGCGTTGATGCGGAATTGCAGATTGCCGAAGCGGTAGGAACAATCCACCGCCATACGCCGCTCGAGCGATTCGATATTTTGTTCGCCCAGCAGGGGGTAAATCAGGGCTTGGGCGACTTGCTGGGTTACCATCCCGCCTTTAAGACGCACCAGGTCGCCGTCCACGCGGTAGGCCGGCTGAGAACCGACCTTGATATGCAGGTCAGATACACGCATCGCCCCTTGTTTTTCAAAGTAGGCCAGCATATCGTTGATACTCAGAAACGTCCCCTCGCCGGCAGGAAACACACGCTCATCCACTGAATAAGTCTTTTTCATATTGTATTATCACTTCCTTATATGGGGCTATGGATGAATTGTAAAAGTTGATATTGCAACTCATTGCCCTTTCAAAATAGCTCTTCAGGTTCACCTTTCAGAATATCTTGCATTACCGCCTCCAGCGGCGGCAGTTCAACTTGGACAATGTTCCAGACAATTTTATAATCCACTTGGAAATAGTGATGAATCAGCCGGTCTCGTGTACCGGCAATTCGTTTCCAAGGAATTTGGGGGTATTCTGTTTTGACGGACGCCGGAATATTCTTTACCGCCTCTCCGATTATCTCAAGACTGCGGACAAAAGCTCTCTGCCGCATGGAATCCTTACAAAACCGTTCGAATGGAATACCCTCTGATTCATTCCGCAAGAAAGCAATCTCATCTCGAATATGGCGGGCATACATTTTATATCGCTTCATAGACCGCCTCTTTTTCAATGACAGGCAAAATATACCCACTGACTCCCTCCGGAGTCAGCAAATCCACCTTGTGGTCAAGCAGCGATTCAACATACTCATACAAATCGAAATAATTGGCGTAGGTGTGCTGTTCTTCATCAAAAATAACTATCATATCTATATCGGAACCCTCATGCTGTTGTCCTCGGACATACGAGCCGAAAAAACCAATCTTTCGCACGCCGAACTGTCGTATCGACTGGCGATTATCCAAAATCTTTTTCCGTATTTCATCAAAAGTCATCATTTGCCGCTCATTTTCTTTTAGTACCTACTGCCAGATTAATAACTCGCTATTGCTGGCCATTCTAACAAAGGTCTCTACGCAAGGCAATCAATTTCCTTGCCGCAATATGAGGGGGATTTCAGGCAGATGCCAATTAATTGGGCAATATAGGGGCCGATATTTTTCTTGCATTTAACGCCAAAAAGCCTAAATTGGAGTGTCGCAGTTTGGCAAAATCAGCGGATTTTGAGGAATGGACAGGTATGGAAACAGCAGTTTCATCAAACAATTCGGCAGCGGTCTTCAGCGGAAAAGTTGTCTATGTCTATGCGTTTGACATTGCATACGAAATCCGCACCGAGCGGATATCATCCTTACTGGGCAAGCCGTTTCAGGAATACGCCATCGGTCCAAGCAAGAGAAATCCCAAGTATTATTTTTTCTATCGTCCCCGTCTGGTGCGGCTGGATACGGCATCTGTCAGTGTCAACCACAAACCTGTATTGTCTCAGTGGGATGTCAAGGTATTCAGTATTGGCGCTGTCAGCATCGAGGTGTCCATTCCTTTTGAGCAATTGACGCTTAGAGAATTGATATCCTACCACGATTTGGTCTTTAGCGACGGCCGGACGCTGGCGCAGAAGGTTCGCCAGATTGCCGAAACAATCTTTGAGGAGCTCAAGCCCTTTTGCGTCAATCCGTCGCCTGCCTTGAGTCAGTCGGAGGCTTATACCGTATTTTGCCTCAATGAATTGCCCCGAGACAAGACCTCCGAGCAGTGGCTGCGCCAAAACCAGCGGCAGGTTGCGGCGCTGCTGACCGAGGAAACGGATTGTGAGGCGCTTTCCGAGCAGGAAGCCGGCGAAACCGTCAGCCGATACTTGAGCTATTATGACCGAGATTTAGTTGTCATCGACTGGGATGCGGCGCTGGTCGTCGATGAGGGCGATAATCTGGAAGATGTCCTGCATATTGTCGAGGCGGTTAATGTCCAACTGGCCGAGCTGGGGGCGTATGACAAGCTGCTCGATGAGGCATTGCAGGGAGCCTATCGCGACTTAAGCCAGCGGCGGTTTCGGTTCAGCAGAAAAATTCAAAATCGTCTGCGCGAAATCAGAGTCGATTTAACCCGTTTTACAGACGAATTGGTCAATATCACCAAGTTTTTCGGCGACTGGCACTTAGCCAAAATCCACCAGCATTTGTCCGAACGCTTCCATCTGGAGCAGTGGCGGCAGGTCGTCGAGGAGAAGCTCAAAACCCTTGGCGAACTGTACCAGTTGTTCCAGGAAGAACGGATGAGCTTCTGGATGATGGTGCTGGAGGCGACGATTGTGTTGTTGTTTATCCTGGATCTGATATTTATTCTGGTTGGGAAGTAAAAAAACTTCGCAAATATGGCAGGAATTTCTTGACGCAGGCGCCAAAAACAGGCAAAATTACCTCTTGTTTCGTGGATTATACAAGTTTTATTGTTTTTTCTCATAGAGCGGGCTGGCAGCCCGCATAGTGAGGAAAGGGTACTGGCATGAAGAAAAAAGAAGTTGAAGTTCCCTTTATGAAGGACATGGTTCCGACAAAGATGTTTTTGACCAAAGGTGTTGGGCGCAGCATATACCAGCTCAAATCCTTTGAGGATGCCCTGCGTCAGGCCGGCGTCGCTCAGCAAAACCTGGTGTCGGTCTCGTCGATTTTGCCGCCCAAGTGCAAAGTTATTCCCAAAGAAGATGGGCTTAAATATCTGCGTCCCGGCGCTATTACCTTTTGCGTGATGGCCCGCAGTGATACCAACGAACATGGCAGATTGATTGTCTCCTCCGTCGGCATTGCCGTGCCGCGCGACCGCAATAACTGGGGATACCTCAGCGAAGTTCACGGACACGGGATGAACAAACAGGAAGCCGAAGATATGTCCGAAGACCTTGCCGCCGGCATGCTGGGGACTACACTTGGACTGGAAGTGGACCCCAACAAAGCCTGGTCGGAAAAAGAACAGGCTTATAAAGCCAGCGGACTGTTCATTAAAACCAGCAATATCACCCAAGTTGCCAAAGGCCAAAAAGGGCTGTGGACGACGACCGTCGCCCTGTCTGTCTTTGTGTTTGAGTAATACAGGGAAGTTGGCGAGCGATGAAGACATCCAAACGTCTCCAATTCGGTGATTTTGCGCCTCAATATACCCGCCGTGATACTGCGCAGGTGGTCGTCGTGCCGGTGCCGTATGACGGTACCAGTACCTACATGAAAGGGGCGGACAAGGGGCCTGAGGCAATTCTCAGGGCGTCCTACAATCTGGAGTTTTACGATATTGAAACCCAAAGCGAGGTCTTTCGCCGCGGGATTTACACCGATACACCAATCCGATGCGCCAAGGCGCCCCAATCCGTCGTCGGCCAGGTACGGCGGCGTATCGTCGGTCATTTGCAGAAGGGCAAGTTCCCCGTGATGCTGGGCGGCGAACATTCCATCACGACCGGCGCTGTCGAGGCAATGGCAGGGGCGTTCGACGATTTATCTGTCCTTCAACTGGACGCCCACTCCGACCTGCGGGATTCCTATGAAGGCTCGAAGTACAACCACGCCTGCGTGATGGCGCGAGTCAAGGAAATCTGTCCGATTGTCCAGGTGGGAATTCGCAGTACGGATATTTCAGAAAAGGCAAATCTGGACAAATCCCGTGTATTTTTCGCCAAAGATATCTGCGACGGCCGGCCCCGCAGTTGGATCGATAGAGCGGTCAGCAAGCTGACCCGCAACGTCTATATCACCATCGACTTGGATGCCTTTGACCCATCGCTATTGCCGGCCACAGGCACACCAGAGCCAGGCGGCATGGGCTGGTACGATGTAATGGCTTTGCTGGCAAAGGTTTGTGCAAAAAGAAACATCGTCGGTTTTGATGTGGTGGAATTATGCCCTCGAGAACACCTGTGGGGCTCGGGCTTTATCGCCGCAAAATTAGTATATTCCCTGCTAACCCTGCGATTCTGCAAATAACGACCTCTTCTGCATGCCCTTGCGGTTTCCCCCAATAGACCGCCGCAGCGTCTTTGCCCGAATGCGTTCCTATCAGAATATGCCTGGCATCCCGGTAAGTGTCCCATAATATTGTTCATAAAGGTAGGGGTTTAAGGCAGTTATCGCATACAAGAAAATTCCTCTTTTTTACCATCCCAAATATCTCAATGAGTTGACCGCCTGCCTGTTATATCGTATTTTTTGAATGTGGGGGCCGGTTGGTACGGCTCGGCCAAACGAGAACATAGTTCAGTATGGGAGAACGATCATGGGCCGATGGCGCAGCTGGATATTGTTTGGGCTGATTGCCTATTTTGGCGGGTTTTCGACGGCGATTTACTATTTAGCGCCGGTCAGCAAGGACTCGACCCAGGCAGTCAGCAAGCAGACTGGATGGATGTCAAGAACTACGGCGGACAAGACGGACGGTGATGGTCAGGCTTCGGCCGGCCAATTCAACGAGCGGATGAGAACATGTGTTGCCTTCGCCGAGGAACAATGTGCCAAAGCAGTCAGTACCGCAAAGGTCTGGATTGCCGAGGCACAAAAGGAAACGAAACAATAGATTTCCTGCAATCAATGCGTCGTAACGGTTTTCGGTATTGACGCGGGGTTTGTGTCCCTTCGGGGATGCTAACTGTACAATGGCATGCCGGCGGCACGGTTTCGCGTGTCGCCGGCGTGTTATTTCTATTCTGCCGGCATTTGCGGCCGCATTCTAATCCACCCAAAAAGCATTTGACATCCATATACGTATAACCTACGATACGGTCAAAACAATACGAGGTGTTAGGATGTCCAGTCACCATCTGGCGAAAATCGAATTAGATGACTTTGAATTGATCGGGTATTCTGTTGCCGGCGAGGAAACCGTCATCGGAATGCCCCGGCTGGATGTCTGCTTTGACATCGGCAAAGCCCCTGACCAGATTATTCCCATCAATCATCTGCTCTTGACGCATGGCCACATGGATCACGCTGCAGGCGTCGCGTACTATCTGTCCCATCGGCTGTTTTGCGACCTGCCGCCCGGCACCGTGCTGGCGCCGCCGTCGGCCATCGAGCCGATTCGCCAGATATTAGACGCCTGGGGCAGACTCGACGGCAACCGTATCCCGGCCAATCTGGTCGCTGTCCGCCCAGGCGATGAATTTCAAATCAAACCCAATCTGGTCGCCCGGGTGTTCGATACCAAACACACCCGTGATTCGGTCGGCTTTACTGTAATTGAAAAACGCAAGAAACTCAAAGCCGAATACCTGTCCCTGTCCGGTCCGCAATTGGTAGAACTCAAAAAGCAGGGCGTCGTGATTGACAATCCCGTTGAAGTTCCCTTTGTCAGCTATCTGGGCGATACGGCGTATGTGGATTATTCTCGGCTGGAAGAGGTGAGCAATAGCAAAATCTTAATTGCCGAATGTACGTTTTTTTCTGATGAGCATACCGGCAAAGCCAGTGCAGGGCGGCACATGCATATCGATGAATTTGTGCCGCTGCTGGAAAGGATGAACAACGAGTATATTATTCTGATGCATCTGACGCTCCGCAGCACGATTGGGATGGCAAAAAAGATGCTCAGGGAACGCCTGTCGCCGGCGACATATCGGAAAGTCAAAATCCTGATGGACAGAAAATACCGCCAGACGCCCGGACAGGAAATACCCGCCAAGGGGTTACCGTCCTGAATGAATCAGCGTCCATGCCCGCAGGGTTTCTGCCACGCTCCACGCCTGTGCAATGCAGCCTTTGGGCTGCTGCGGCGGATCGCCGTCAAATATCTCACTGATGCTGCCCAGACAGCCGCTGCTGAACAAATGATCGGTCAGCGGTTCGAGAAACTTCATCGCTGTATGCCGTGCCTGCGGTGAAAAATCGTTAATCCGAAGGTAGGCTTCAATAAATGCCCCTATCAAAAACGGCCAGACGGTTCCCTGATGATAGGCACGGTCGCGCTGGAATCCATCGCCTTCATATCGCCCGATATAACGGCTGTCTTTGGGGCTAAGCGTGCGCAATCCAAACGGTGTTAAGAGGTGTTCCTGGACCGTTTGAACCACACGCACCTGCTGGTGCATCGGCAGAGGGCTGTAGGGCAGAGAAACAGCAAATATCTGATTGGGTCGGATGCCGGCATCGATAGTGCCGTCGGGCAGGATGCAGTCATTCAGGCAGCCGGCCTGCTCATTCCAGAATAATTTGCAGAAACTGCCTGCAGCCTTGTCGGCCATATCACGGTAAATCCCGGCGGATTCCAGATTTTTGTCCTGATAATATGCCTGCAAATTGCGCAGGGCGTTAACCCAAAGGGCATTGATTTCGACCGCCTTGCCGTAGCGGGGTGTAAAGACCGTATCGCCGCATTTGGCATCCATCCAGGTCAGTTGCGTCTCATGCGAGCCGCCGGTGATCAGCATATCCTCATCGGCTCGAATGCCGAAACGAGTCCCGCGATGATAGGTGTCGATAATCCATTTGACCGCCGGCAGCAGCCGCGAAGCGAATGTCATTTTGTCGCCGGCAATTCGCAGATAGGCGAAAGCCGCATGGACAAACCACAGCGATGCGTCAATGCTGTTGTAATGGACATCCTTGTCGTAGTCGTCAAAACGGTTGGGAATCATTCCCTCGCTGACGGCACGGGCAAAGGTCTGAAGAATGCCGGCTGCCGCTGCGTGCCGTCCTGTGCAAAGACAAAGCCCTTCCAGTGAAATAAATGTATCGCGTCCCCAATCGACAAACCACGGGTAGCCCGCTACGACGGTCGGCGTCGGCGATTCGCTGATGGTACGCTCAACTACAAACTGCCCCGACGCCAGAAACAGTGTTCTTTGTATCGGGTCACCGCCGCAATGCTGGAGCATCTCTTTTTGGCGCAGTTTGAGCGCATCGATAACAATTTCTAATTCCAGTTTTTCCAGCGGATCGGCATAATCCTCATTCTGGCGGATTGCCGTCCAGAATACCAACCGCTGCGGCTTGTCAATTCGGCAGGCAAACACACCCGGCGACCAGAGATCTTCATGGCAGTCCTGTCCGCGGCGGGC
Organism: uncultured Pirellulales bacterium; assembly: GCA_964537635.1. Lineage (GTDB taxonomy): Bacteria > Planctomycetota > Phycisphaerae > Sedimentisphaerales > Anaerohalosphaeraceae > Anaeroglomus. Next base: position 54,046 of record CAZICJ010000006.1, on the reverse strand, counting down.
TTCCTGACGATAGAAAAACCGATGCCACCACTGCGGCTGCTGTTCAAATCGCATCGCATCGCAGCGGACAAAGAGTTTGCCGAACTGTTCATCCTGCCGCTTGATAATCAAATCCTGGTCATTCCACAGGGAATACAGATGATAGCCGGCGTTTTGCAGGCCGTGATAATCCCGCACTGCCGCAAACGGACGCAGCGAAAAATCAAATTCGTTTTTGATATGGGTAAAGTCATACACAATCGCTGCGGTGTCGCTGTCCGGCAGCAGGTAAATCGACTTGGTAATCTTCGCAAACGGCAGTTCGTAATCCCAGTGAACACCGATATCCCGATGAAATGCGGCAAGATAATGAAATCCCTGCGGATGGAAAGAACGGTCGAATTCAAAGCAGCTGAATGAATACTCTTTGGCTTTGTAAAGGATGGTTTCCAGACACGCCGAGATGCCGACCACTCGTTCGGCAGGAGGATTCAGCGAGCCGGTAATCAGTCCGTGATAGCGCCGTGTATTGCAGCCTGCAATCGTGCCGCTGCTGAACCCGGCGCGGCTGTTGGTCAGTAGCCATTCCATATCAGCCAGTTCATCCGCGTTGTATCTGCGGGCGTCAATATGCAAAAATCCATGTTGATCTGTATTGAGCGGCTGTTTCATAGCGTCCTTGCCATAATTGAGTGTGAAGGCCAGTTATGTTTTCGGGACGACCTGCCCCGGCTGCGGGCTTTCGGATAGGCCGCAGCGGCCGCGCAGATGGCTTAGAACATTCATAAAGTTAATATAGGAATCATACGGCGAATCATACGGATTGAAGTATTTATGCACATCGCCGTCGGCAAAATACTTGGTGCACATATAGTAAAAATGATCTGATGTTTGCAGTTTGCGCCAGTCCGACAAAAGCTGCTCATCGCAGCGCTTTTTGACGGCTTTTTCCAACTTGTATATTTCGTGCAGGGCGTTGGACTGCATCGCATTGCCCAGCCACGCCGACAAATCCCGCTCCGTGTCCGCCCAACTGATAATGTGCGGTACGTCAACGATATCCATCGCCGGATAGGCTTCCGCCGCCTCGCTGGGCGTTTTGAAATCGTTGTCCGGATGTCTTAATATCTCCTGAGGCAGGTGCTGCATGAAATCAAAGATGCCCGTATCCTGCCATTGATGCTCTCCGAAGGTCTCATAGTCCATAAACAGATTGACCACCTGTCCGTTGCCGTTGACACGGTGCACCCAGGATGCGAATTTATCGGCCATCAGGGGATATTCCGGCCATTGCCGGTTGCTGAAGCGAAACGCAATGTCGTCGCTGAGCGAATAGTTTTTGAGCATGACTTTGAGTTTTTTTGCCGATGGCGGATGATACAGGAAATTACTGCTGCGCGGTCCCAGAACATGGTCGGCGCCCTCAGTCAAAATCGCGTCAAAGCGACCCATTGAATCAATCACTTCCGCCAGCTGATTATTATAAATCAGTTCCGTATTGCGGAATACCCGCGGCGTTTGACCAAAATACTTTTGTACGGTTCGTATATGCTGGTTGATTTGCTCGATAAACTCTTCTCTGCTGTACAGGAAACTCAGGCTGTGGTAATAGGTCTCGGCCAGAAACTCCACACACCCGGTCTGTGCCAGTGCGTCAAACGTACTTAGCACCTCCGGGCAATACTGTTCGAATTGCTCCAACGCGACGCCGGTGATGCTGAACGCGACCTTGAACCGTCCTTCGTATTTACGAATCACCTCCAGCAAAAGCCGATTGGTCGGCAGATAGCACTTGTTAGCGACTTTGCGGCACACAGACGCATTCTTGAAGTCGTCAAAATAATTGGCGGTCTTGTCGAATATCGTATAATGCCGAAGCCGAAACGGCTGATGCACCTGAAAGTAAAAACATACCGACGGCATCTTAGTTCCCCGTATTTCCGCTGTTATGCAATTTGCAGCATCTCCCGGTATATCTTTACGCATTTTTGTGCCGCGTCCGACCATCGCAGCTTGCGAACCTCGAAGTTGCCGTGTTCGCGAAGCGTCAGCTGCAGCGGCGGATATTTCAACACCGCTACAATCTTGTTGGCCATCTCGCCGATATCCCAGAAATCCACTTTGAGTACATGACTTAACACTTCCGCTACGCCGCTTTGTTTGCTGATGATGACCGGCACATCATAATTGAGCGCCTCCAGCGGGGCAATTCCGAACGGCTCGGACACCGACGGCATCACATACAAATCCGCCATCTGATAGACCTTCTGCACATCCTTGCCGTGCAGAAATCCCGTGAATAGAACCTTGTCGCCGATACCCATCTGGGCGGCCATTTCAATAACCCGGTTCATCATATCCCCCGCACCGGCCATCACAAACTTGACATTGTCCATAACTTCCAAAACCTTGCGGGCGGCCATCAGGAAATACTCCGGCCCCTTCTGCATCGTAATGCGTCCCAGAAACAGGACTATTTTCTCGTCGCTGCGGATGCCGATTTTAGCATACGGCCCCGGATCGCCGTTGCGTTCAACGCCGTTATAGACAACCTCCACCTTGTCGCCCAGAATGCCGTAGCGGGTCAGAATGATATTGCGTGTCAAATGACTGACGGCAATGATTTTCTGGGCTGCGTGCATCCCGCGGCGCTCAAGGTCGTAAATCATCTGATTGACATGCTCGCCGCTGCGGTCAAATTCTGTTGAATGGACATGAATAACCAGCGGTTTGCCCGTAATAGCCGAAACCGCTATGCCGGCCGGGTAGGTCATCCAATCGTGCGCATGAATGATATCAAATTCCTCCTGCAGCGCAAGCCGAACCGCTGAGGCGGCAAATCGATGGACTTCCGAGTACATATCCCCGCTGTAATGCCCAGGCTGTCCCAGGATGGACGGTTCCTGCTGGAGCCACTTCTGAATCGCCTCCATCCCGCCGATAGACTGCAACTGGCTGGCGGGGGCCTTCTGGCGGATTTGCTCCTGAATTTGTTCTTCTATCTGTTTTTGGTACTGCTGGGGGGTCGTGTAGGGCTGCAGAGATGATTGGATGGTATGAAATATAACATGCTTCATTTCCGACACATCAGATTGCTGGATAGCGCCGCTCGTGCGAAGCTGTGACTGCGGACGCACCTGCATCGGCGTCAGCATTTTAACATGGGAGCCGGTTGTTTGCTCAAAAGGCTTAGGCAACACGAAAGATATTTCAATACCCATATCGCTCAGCGCACGGGTCAAACCGCTGCAAGCCGTGCCAAGACCGCCACTGATGAACGGCGGAAATTCCCAACCAAGCATAAATACCTTCATCGCTCGTTCCCTCTTAGTGTCTTATATCGAAAGAAAATTCCATTTTTCTGCTATCCCGAAAACAAGGTATTACTTATCTGTCATGACTTCCAAAAGGGCCATTATAACCAAGCCAATAAATGCCGTCTATACTTTTTTTGTTAAATTTAAAAGATTATGAAATTAAAGAGGTAGGTAATCCATTTTTTAATAACTCAAAAAAGATATTTTGCATCTTTAATATCCAGATATAAAAATAGTGAACAAAAAAAACCACTCCTGACTAACAAGAGTGGTTTAGCAAACCCTTGCGTTGGGTCTGGCCGTCAGGCTCAGCCCCGCCGCATCACTGACTGGCTTACAGGTCTTGCGGCTTGACGGTGCTGCGGCGATTGCTTTCGGTGCGGCATGCGGCGGCATCGAGCAATGCGTAAATCTTGTCATTCAGCGCCGGCAGAGTTTCCGATGAGGTCATCATCTTCTTGCTCTTGATGTACGCCTTGACCTTGCTGGCGACGACCAGCATTTCTTTGCTTGCTTTGGCTTTGGCGGCTTTCTTCTTTGCCATACGGTACCTCCATGTAAATTAAGGTCTAATAATAGTCGCCCACAGTGGGCTTTACTACACGACATTATCAGAATATCGGCAAATCGTATCCATTTTGCAACACAAATTTTTGAAAATTATTAAAAATTTTTACTCCAGAGGGCTTATAACGCAAAATTACATAAAAATGAAGTTCATATTTGCCGTTTGAAGGTGGAATTTTAGTGCAAAACCTTGTTTTCCGGTTAATTGATCTTCCGCAAAGGTCGAATAAACAGCATCGTCAGGCGTTTTTGCGATATGTGTTTGGAAAAATAGGACAAAACAAATGGGAAGACCCAAAAAAAGCGAGTCCAAAAGTCTGCTGGTAAATTTAGTGGTGGTTGCGTATGTCGAAGATATCGAGCTGGCAGACTATTATAAGCGGTTTCTGATTGAAAACGATATCCCCGCGCAGATCCAGAAGCTCGAACCGGCGGCCGGCCGGTTTTCCAATATCGCATTGCAGGTACCGCAAGAGTATTTAGACAGTGCGTATGCGATGCTGCTGCGGGAAACACGGACAGAAGATGTATTAGATGATGTATTTAATCCGGAGCAGGATGAACCGGAAGAATTTGAACAGGATTAACCCGAAACCAACGATATAAAGAGAGACAGGTATGACCGAAAAGAAAAGCAATCCCGATTTCCTCGAACAGCGAGGCCTTTCAGAACGCCGCAAGGAGGTTGTGGACCGCCGGCTCGGTTTTGACCGCAGACGCGGCCCCGGACATCGGCGAAGCGAAGAACGCCGTGCCGCCGAAGAAGGGGAAATGACCCAGGAGCAGTTCGATTTCCTGATGGCAATCGACTTGTACAAGCGGCAGAATCAGAAACCCTTCCCGAGCTGGACGGAAGTTCTTGAGGTACTTAAGGCGCTGGGATACCGCAAGGTTGCCGACCCCCAATCCCTCGAATCCTTCCGCAAACAGGACAAACAGCCCGCTATGGCTTGATGTCCCGCAGTGCATCTCCGCGGCCGCAGACGGTTATCCCCTCTGCGGCCTTTTTCATTTCTTATGGCGCACATCGCGACCAAATCCAAGATGATAATTGACATGCTGGCAGTTCATACTATACGTTTCACGATTAGTATAGTAAACCAAGTTGAAATTGTCTGGTTTATTGCGTATGTTGTCTGTCACTCTGACCCTGAACGCAGGGAAGGGAAAGAGTCTCTTTCTTCGTATTGAGTCCAAAGGGATTCTTCGCTCCGCTCAGAATGACGCACCCGTATGAAACTGGACAATTTCGTGTAAGAGCATATTTCCCGTTTTCAAGCAGCCTGAAGATAAAAATTTTCGGTCAGCAGGGCTTGTAATTCCGGCAGATATTTTTTTTCCGTGAATTGCAGAGAGCCTTCACTTTTGTCGTAATTTATAGATCCTTATAGGAAAAGGCGTTACGATAAAATGCGGCTATTAGCCACAAGCCTAACGGGTATCACATCACACCCGGGAAGTCGCAGGTTCGGGTGAATCTATCCGCTGCGATTCAGATTAAAATTCGGGACTCTTGATTGGTCTGTTTGTTTTTAGTATAATCCACGCTAATTGTTTTTTATTGCGTTTAACCGTGTGCTGGAGTACACAGAATTCTCGGATATGAAAATGGCTTTAAGTCTTCTTGAACGAAACATTTTAGGTGCTGTACAGTACGGCCTGCCGATGACCCGCTCGCCCTATATGGATATTGCTGACAAAATCGGTATCCCTGTTAATCTATTGCTCGAAACGCTTGGGCAATGGAAGGCAGAGGGGAAAATCCGACGGGTCGGGGCCATCGTGAACCATTTTCAAATGGGGCATGGCGCCGGGGCGATGGTCGTGTGGAATGTGCCTTCGGCCAGAACCGATGAGGTGGGGGAGTTGTTTGCCTCGTTTCCAATGGTTTCTCATGCTTATTTGAGACCATCCAGCAAGCAGTGGCCTTATAACCTTTATACGATGGTTCATGCCTCGGACAGCGGCGACCTTGAGACGACCATCGAGACGATGAGCAGACAAAGCAGTATCCGGGAATTTCGTGTACTTAAAACGGTTCGGGAACTGAAGAAGGTTCCGCCAACCTATATTCTGGAATGATATTTTCGTCTGGGGGCATTATGCTCGAACTGCCATTTTTGGAAAAAATTTTGTTCTGGGGGATCGTGCTGCTTTCCGCGGTCTCATCTATCATGGCCTATATACAAATCGTCAAGGATGCGGCGGCATTCCGGCGTCTGCTGGTTGTATTGACCTCGATTCAGATAATGTTCGGTGTCCTGTTGTTGTTTCTGAGGGCTGTTAGCATTCAGGCGTTTCCGCTTGCCGGCGTTTTTGAATCGATGCTGATTTTGATGGTCTTTATCGGGGTTACATTTCTGTTTTTATCCGCCTTTTTGAACCAGATTTGGTTTTTATCGATTATGGCATGGGTGCTTTTTGTGATCACAGTATTGGCGGCCATTGTCGCCAGACCCGCATCCGTTCTTCAGGATGCCGCCCGAACCCCGTGGGTATTGGTTCACGCACTGTCCATGGCGCTGTCGGGCGCGATGATTGTTTTTGCGGCGGCGATGAGTGTGCTTTTCTTGTGGAGCCGGCAGCGTCTTAAAAGCAGGCGGTTTTTGACGTTATTCGGAAAAATGCCCACGATTGAAAAACTGGAAGAACTGACCCTGTTGGGGCTTTGTCTGAGTTTTGCCGCACTAACATGCGGACTTGTCAGCGGCGTCGGACTGATTGCGGTTAAATCCGCCGGACTCGGCATGACTTGGGGCGACTGGCTGACCGATTCCAAAATCGTGCTGATCGCGGCGGCATGGGTCGTATTATTAGGCACCCTCATCCTGCGGCGGCTGCTGGCGTTCAGCGGCAAGGCGGTTGCCCACGCAACACTGGTCATTTGCTTTTTGATATTATTTGCATTTGTCGGCAGTACCGTGCTCTGTAAGTCGGGTCATGACTTTGAAACCAAATCGGCGGTTCACAGCGGGCAGGTTGAATAGAATTATGCAAATTATACTTATTGGCGTTAATCATAAAACGGCGACTGTCGATGTTCGTGAACGTCTTTCGTGCAGCGCCGAGCATGTGCGTGATGTGCTGACCCGGTTCAGGGACGCCTATCCCGGCTGCGAGTTTGTTCTGCTGTCAACCTGCAACCGCGTAGAGTGTTATGCGGTTGTTGACAAGACGATCGGTCCCAAACCAGCCCAACTGGCCAAATGGCTGGCCGATTTGCGTTGTGTGGAGTTTTCTGAGATTGAGGAGTTTCTCTATATCAAGACCGACGAAGATGCGGTAACGCACCTGTTCACGGTCGCGTCCAGCCTGGACAGTATGGTCATTGGAGAGAGCCAAATTACCGCTCAGGTCAAGGAAAGCTACAAGATCGCCTCGAGATGTCAGACGACAGGTAAAGTGCTGAATCATCTTTTTCACGATGCGTTCCGAACGGCCAAGCAGATTATTGGTAAAACATCCATTTCGCATCGCAGGGTCAGCGTAGCAGGGGTCGCCGTCGGATTGGCACGGCAATTATTTTCCGATATTCGATCCGCCAGAGTGGTGATCGCCGGTGTCGGACAGATGGGGGAATTGCTGGTTGAGCATTTTCAGCATGAAAAGTGCCGGGACATTACCGTTGTGAATCGGTCCGAACAGCGGGGCTGTCAGCTTGCCCAAAAGCATGAGGTTTGCCATAAATCCTGGGAATCGCTGGACCAGGAGATTGTCCAAGCGAATATTGTTGTGGGAGCCGCCTCGGCGACGGAAGGGTATTTGTTCAGCAGAGACCGAATTAAATCCCTGATGAGCCGGCGGCGCAATCAGTTGCTGCTGATTATTGATATTGCAGTGCCCAGAAGTTTCGAGCCGGCAGTCGGCCAAATCGAAAATGTGTATTTGTATAGTATCGATGATTTGGCACAGGTTGCCCAGGACAACATCAAACTGCGTGAAGGGGATTTGGAGCGCGCTGTTGAAATTATATGCCAGTCTGTCTCTGCTTTTATGGATTGGTTCCAAACGCGGGATGTGGGGCCCCTGATGGGACAAATCCGGGAAGCGTTTGAAAAAATTCGCGAAACCGAGATGGAAAAGTTTTTTGTGGGGCCTCGACAGGATGCACACTGTAAAGAACTTTTGGATGCCGCTATGGGACGTGTTGTCAATAAATTGTGCCATTGCGTGATAAAGAATATCGACCTGCTGTCCAAAGAGCACGGCATCCAGGAGGCTGAAAGGTTTGCTCAAAGCATCATCGAAAATGCCAGACAAATTATGTCCGAGGATAAAACACAAAACCAATGATGCAGCAAATATCTGACCACAAACGAAAGATACGGCTGCTGTTTTGGGAAAGCACCATCCGGTGCAATCTGGCCTGTGCTCATTGCAGACGGATAGAGACGGATGAGGCCGCCGATTCTGATTTGACCACCCTACAGGCAAAAGGATTGATTGACCAGATCGCACAGGTAGGGCGGTCTCAGGCGTCTATGCCGATTCTTGTGTTCAGCGGAGGTGAGCCGCTTTGCCGAAAGGACCTTTTTGAGTTAATCCATTATGTAGCCGCCAACGGTATTCGGCCTGCCCTGGCGACCAATGGTACGCTCATTGATGAAGCAATCGCACTTCAGATAAAAGCCGCCGGCACAGAGCGTGTGTCGGTCAGTCTGGACGGGGCGACCAGTCAAATACACAATACGCTTCGCAAACTTGAAGGCTCCTTCGAGGCGGCGGTTAACGGGATCGGGTATTTACGCCGGTGCGGAGTTCCATTTCAAATCAATATGACCATCACCCGGCACAATGCGCATCAGTTGGATGATATTTTTGTTTTGGCCGAAAAGCTGGGCGCTGTTGCGGTTCACCTGTTTATGCTGGTTCCGGTCGGCTGCGGAGAAGAATTTGCCCAGGAGGATATGCTTTCTGCCGATGAATACGAAGAATTATTGAAGCGTGTCGCCCAAAAGCAATACACCGGCCGGCTTGAGGTCAAGGTAACCTGCGGGCCTCATTATGAGCGGGTCATTCGCCAGCAGAGACCGGATGGCGTACCGGCAGACCATTGCGGCCACAGGCATGGGACGGCTTCCAAGGGCTGTCTTGCAGGGTCGGGGGTGCTGTTCGTGGGGCATAGAGGCGAGGTGTTTCCCTGCGGATACCTTCCGATTCATTGCGGCAATATACTTCAGACGCCGCTGTCCCAAATCTGGGCAGACAGCGCTGACCTGGCAAAAATGCGCGACCCCCAGCAGCTTAAAGGCAAGTGCGGTGTGTGCGAATATCGGGTTGTTTGCGGGGGCTGCCGGGCAAGGGCATTTGCGGCTACAGGGGATTACATGGAAGCCGAGCCGATGTGCAGATATACCCCGTCCAATCCGAAAAAATAAGGTCGAGGGGGCAGGTACGCTTTACCCGCCCACGCTGCGATGTGTGCCGCCTAAAAATTCATTCTCTGTATCGCAGACAATGTTTGTTCGATGCAGGTTGAAGTATGTGCGGTCGAAATAAAATTCGCTTCAAATTGAGATGGCGGCAGATAGATTCCGCTTTCCAGCATGCGGCGAAAGTATTTGGCATAGCGTTTCGTGTCCGATTGGGCTGCGGTATCGTAGTCGGTTACGTCGATGTCATTGAAAAACAAGGTGAACATGGAACCGATGCGGTTGATTTGGTGGGGTATGCCTTTGGTGTTTAGTATTTGGGAGACGCCGCCGCAAAGGCATTCGGTCATGGAGTCGAGTTTTTGATAGGGATTTTGGGTTTTGAGCAGCCGCAGGGCGGCGATGCCGGCGGCAACGCAGACAGGATTGCCCGAAAGCGTTCCGGCCTGATAGATGCTTCCTTGCGGCGAGAGTTTATTCATAATCTCCGCTTTGCCGCCGACAGCACCGATGGGAAATCCGCCGCCGATAATTTTGCCCAGCGTAGTCAGGTCTGGCTTTATTTTATAAAGCATCTGGGCGCCGCCGTAAGTCAGCCGGAAGCCGGACATAACCTCATCGAAAATCAGCACAGCGTTATTTTTGGTACATACGGCGCGCAGGCTTTTCAAAAATGTTGGGTGAGGTAAAACGGTTCCCATGTTGCCGGCCACAGGCTCGACGATGACTGCGGCGATGCGGCCGGCGTATTTGGCAAAGAGTTTTTCGACGGCTTGGACATTGTTGTAGGGCGCCAGCAGTGTGTTTTTCGCAAAATCCTTCGGCACGCCGGGACTGGATGGACACCCGAAGGTCATCAGACCTGAGCCGGCGCTGACGAGCATGTGATCCACATGGCCGTGATAGCAGCCGATAAATTTGACAACCATATCCCGGCCGGTGGCGCCGCGGGCAAGACGAATCGCGGTCATCACGGCTTCGGTGCCGGAACTGACCAGCCGAACCTTGTCAATGGAATCGAACGCCCCGACAATCATCTCGGCCAGTTGCGTTTCAAGCTCTGTCGGAATACCGTAGCTGGTGCCGTTGGCCATGGCTTTTTTGGCAGCGGCCAAAATCTCTTTCCTGGCATGGCCCAGAATCATCGGACCCCAGGACAGGCAGTAGTCGATATAGCGGTTGCCATCTTCATCCCACAGGTGTGCCCCTTTGGCTTTTTGAATGAGTATGGGCGAACCGCCGACACTCTTAAAAGCACGGACTGGGCTGTTGACTCCGCCGGGAATGACTTTTTGTGCTTGCTTGAAAAGCCGTGCGTTGTTTTTATTCCGCATAGAAATTATTCCTTATCGAGGATACAATCAGGGTCTTTGACAATGATCTGGGCGTCAATGTTGTACTGCTTTGCGATAGTCTGTGTTGGGATGCCCAGACACAGGGCTTGGATGTGGTTCGGGATGGATTTGAACTTTTTAACAAACGCCCGCACGGTCGAGCCGCTGGTAAAGAGGATTTGGTTGATATAGTCCAGATCAACATCGTCAATCTCTATTTCAATGGTTTTATAGACGATGAGTTTTTCCACTTTCGCACCATTTCGGGTTAAGCCATCGGGCAATTCTTCGGAGCTGACTTCGGCCTGCGGCAGCAGGATGGACTTGTCCGCCACATTGACAGTGCCGAAGGCGTCGAGCAGCCCCTTGCTGGATTCTACGGCAGCGCAGAGGTCGGCTTTGATGCCGAACTCCATCAGACGCTGGCCGCTGGCTTGTCCAATGACGGCGAATTTTGTGCCGGCAAAGATGCGCCCATCCAGACCCAATGCGTAGAGTTTTTTGAAAAAAAACTGGATGCCGTTGCCGCTGGTAAAAATAATCCAATCATACTTTCCGGCGCTCTGAAGAATTTGATTGGTTTGCTGGCTGTCATCAGATTCGACGCACCGGATAATTTGCCGGTGGACGATGACACCCAGATGCGCATAGCGTTCGGGGTGATTGCCCAGAAAAAGGATTTTGGGTTTTTTCGAAAACCAGTCTAATTTTTCCTGAAGTTCGACGACCTTGCCGACAATGAAGATGGCCGGAGTTCGCAGGGGGTTATCTTCTATGATGGCCAGAAAGTTGTCCAGTTTGCCCTTGACGATGCGCTGGTCGTAGCAGGTGCCGTGTTCGACGGCGGCGATGTTTGTATCGGCAGGATAGCCGGCGGCCAGCAGGGAATTGATAATGTTTTCGATATTGCCGACCGACATCAGGAAAATCACCGTACCCGCTTTGGGGATATCGATAGGGCGGGTGTCGCCTTTTTTACGGTGTCCGGTTACGACGGCGATATTGGATGTGCAGTCCCGGTGTGTCGGCGGAATGCCGGCGTAGCAGGGGGCTGCCAGGGCGCTGGTAATTCCGGGGACGACCTCAAATGCGATGCCCGCTTCGCAGCAGGCCTCGGCCTCTTCGCCGCCCCGGCCAAACAGATAGCAGTCGCCGCCTTTAAGCCGGGCAACCACTTTTCCTTCTTTGGCTTTTGCGACCATCAGGCTGTTAATCTCTTCCTGCGGCAGCGTATGATTGGCGGCAAACTTCCCGACGCAAATCATCTCTGCCTCTTTTTTTGCATGGGCAAGCAATCCGGGACAAATCAAGTGGTCATAGAGAATGACATCGGCCTGTGAAAGGATTTTCAGCCCTTTCACGGTGATTAACCCTTCATCGCCGGGGCCGGCGCCAATGAGAAAAACAGTCGTTTTCGGCATAGGCCAATCTCGTTATTTCAAAAAAGTCTTCTCTTGCGTTTCAGAGTTGTTATAATCCATATTTCTTTATGTATATGATTGAGCGACTGTTAAGTCAACAGAAAAGTGGATGCCGAACAGGCAGAGCCAAACGGCCGATTGGCAAATTAAATGGAAGTATCAGGAGATAGATTCGGTGGATGAGCTGGACCGCAGGATAATTCGAGAGCTTCAGGAAAACTTCCCCCTGGAGCCAAATCCGTATGAAATCTTAGCCGGCAGCATGGGAATCGGCGTGGATGAATTGTGGCGGCGGGTTTGCGTTTTGGTAGAATCAGGGGTTGTCCGGCGGATTGGCTTCAGCATCGATTCACGCAAAATCGGCTATGCCAGTACATTGGCGGCAATACGAGTCCCCCATAGCCGCATCGATGAAGCGTCGGCGGCGATAGCGGCATATTCCCAAATTACCCATAGTTATCTCAGGGAGGATGGGTTTAATATATGGTTCACCTTTATTGCCGAAGACAGGAAGCGTATTGTGGATATTTTGGAGGAAATCCGCACAAAACTTGGGCTATCCCAGCAGGACATCATGGACCTGCCGGTCGAAAAACTCTTTAAGCTGGACGCCCGATTTAAGTAGTCATTCATTTCCTGAGCGTTCATACAAAGAACGTCATTTTTGACCAAAAAAATGAATAATCTTACAGATGGAATGTTATTATTCGGTGTGGTTTTCGCTGCGTCTGCGAGCAAAAAAAGCCTGAAGTTGGGCTTTGCAGTCATCCTCAAGGACGCCTTTGGTGGTCTCTATCCGATGGTTGAGTCGGTCATCCTGTGGGATATTGTATAAACTGCCGCAGGCGCCGGTTTTGGGGTCGGCCGTTCCATAAACAAGGCGGTCAATTCTGGCCAAAACCAGCGCGCCGGCACACATCGGACACGGTTCGAGTGTTACATAGACCGTACAGCCATACAGCCTCCAAAGGCCAATAAACTCAGACGCCTGAGTCAGGGCAATGATTTCGGCATGGGCGGTGGGGTCGTGGAGTTGTTCCCGCTGATTGTAGGCTTTGGCGATTATCTGCCCATCATACACAATGACGCAGCCGATAGGGACATCGCCTTTATCCTCGGCAATATAAGCCTGATCGATTGCGATCCGCATATAACGCTGATCAACAGCAGCCTGATTGAAATTGTTCATCTGTTTCATATGTTGGCTTAGGATAAGAAATTTGCGGCTAAAATCCAGAAGAAAGCTGGAATACCCTTGAATGCAACATAAGATACATTATAGGACGTTAAGGATGGGGTCAATTATGCGACTATTTTGCCTAATGGCCATTGTTTTGGGTTACTCTTCTTCTTTCAATGCGGCCGGTTTGCCAAGAACATCGGATAAGATAAATGCTGCCCGCAGGTTCTCGGGCTTCTTCAATATAGCAAAAATAACATTTTCGGTGATTCTGCCTGCTGGTTTTTGTTGTGCCGGAGCTGCTTTTTTAGAAATCACTGCCGATTGCGGCTGTGTTGCGGCCTGTGATTTTGCTGCATCTGAAAAGCGTCGAGGTTGAAGATGCTGTTGTATTTTGGGCGGCGACTGAACAATTTTTGCGGCGGCCGGCTTAGGTAAAGGCTGGACAGGGATAACTGGCTTTATTAGTCCGGCAGGCGGTTGCTGTTTTATTACAACAACGGGTGATTGCTCATCTTCGAATAAATCAGCATTGTCGTCGCGCCTTGCCATTTTTGCGTTTTCTTGGGCTTCCAGTTGTTTCTTTTCGAGGTATTTATTTAAAACGCCAAACAACCCTGCTCCAATAAAAATAAGTATTGGCAGCAAGTCCGATAACCTAAAGCCGCTTGCTAAAATACCCCTTACCACCATGTCAAAACCCTATCTGACCGGTTATTCTTCTTTTTTCGTTGTTCCTGTGCCGGCAATCGCATTCCGCATTGTCGTATCAGCAACGATATTTTTCATCTTATAATAATCCAGGATTCCCAGATTGCCTTTGCGGAATGCTTCGGCCATCGCCAGCGGGACTTCGGCTTCAGCCAGCACCACCTTGGCACGGTTTTCTTCGACCTGCGCCTTCATTTCCTGTTCACGGGCAACCGCCATAGCGCGGCGTTTTTCGGCTTCCGCCTTGGCCATTTCTTTGTTTGCCTCGGCCTGAGCCCGCTGAAGCTGGGCGCCGATATTTTCGCCCACATCCACATCCGCGATATCAATCGAAAGAATCTCAAACGCCGTACCTGCATCCAATCCTTTGGCAAGCACAGAACGAGAGATATTGTCCGGATTTTCCAATACGCTCTTGTGGTTCAGGGCGCTGCCGATGGTTGTTACAATGCCCTCGCCGACACGGGCAATTATGGTTTCTTCGGTCGCCCCGCCGATAATTTTATCGATATTGGAACGCACAGTAACACGCGCTTTGGCTTTTAGTTGAATGCCATCCTGAGCGACCGCATCGACGGTTTCCTTGCCTTTGCGAGGGTCGGGACAGTCAATGACTTTGGGGTTGACGCTGGTTTGGACGGCTTCCAGGATATCCCTGCCGGCCAAGTCGATAGCTGTTGCTGTCTTGAATGTCAGCTTGATATTCGCCCTGTCTGCGGCAATCAGCGCCCGAACAACATTGGGTACTCGCCCCCCTGCCAGATAATGGCTTTCCAATTCGCGCGTCGTGACCGTCAGGCCCGCCTGTACTGCCGTGATTCGGCTTAGTACAATGATGCGGGAATCCACCTTGCGCAATTTCATTCCGATCAGCTCAAAAAAACCCACATCCGCGCGCGATAATTTGGCTTGAAGCCACAGGTTGAAAAATGACACGATGATCAGCAGGAAAACCAGTGCGATAATCCCGCAAAAGACCAACGCTCCCGTAATTAGAACGCCTGTAATTGGCGCTGCAGCCGCTACCGTCATAATGCCTCCTAACTGTTAAAGTTCTCGTACTTTCAGGCGTGCCCCTTCGACGGCCAGCACGCGAACACTCTTACCCGTATCAATATACCCATATTCCGCAATACATTCAACACGTTTTCCATCGAATTCGCATATTCCCGTTGGCCGCAGCGACGAAATCACCGTTGAAGTACGCCCAACCAGTTTAGTCAATTCGCTGAAATCCTGAGTCGCATCGTCTTTTTGCCGGTCGGCAGGCGTTAATACAATTTTTTTCCCCCAGCGCGTCCTAGACAGCGTCTTAAAGCCTGCCACCAGCGACAACGGTACCAAAACTATCGCCAAAACCACCCCAAACAGCCCCGCCGTCGTGCTGTGCGTAAAAAACAGGAAAATGCCCGTTATCAGGCATGCCGCCGCACCAATACTCAACAGGCCGGCGCTGGGAATAAACACCTCAGCAATAATCAACACCGCACAGGCAAAATACAAAGCACATGCAAGAATGAGTAATTCCATAATTATCCCTTGTTTTTTACCACAATCCGGTTTCCAAATACTTCAATAATTTCAACTTCAGAACCTTTGGCGATATATTCCCCGCGCGAAACCACATCCAACACTTTGTCATCAAACCGGGCGGTGCCGGCAGGCCGTAAATCGGTCAGCGTCTGTCCCCGGCTGCCGACGAGCGTCGTTGTCGATGCTGGTGATAAGTGAGTATCCTCTATTAATCCCCCTGCCGGTTTTAGCACCAATCCCCGAAACAATCTGCTTTCGGGCAGATATCGGGTTATCACCATACCTGCAATCACAGCGCCGATGACGCCCAGTATCATTCCGGATGCACCCTGCACAAATAAATCCCAGGCCTGCGGTCCTCGCGGCCAGGGCAATTCATCCGGCGCATTGCGAATTAGTGTCCCAAACAGTCCTGCCGCAATAAATACAATTCCAAACACGCCCACGAAACCAAACCCGGGAATGACAAATATTTCCAGCAGTAGCATCAAAATGCCCGCCACCAGAATCACGATTTCCACCCAATTGGCCATTCCCACCAGATACTTGCTGCCCACTATCAGTGCCAGACACGCCAGCGCCGTCAGTCCGGCCGCTCCCAGACCGGGCGTATTGATTTCGACATAAAATCCCAGCATCAAACCCATAAACAAGATGCCCATAATAACCGGAGAATTGAGCCAGCGAACCAGTTCCTCCGACCAGTTGGTATCCAACAGCATGAAAGGACGCTCAAAGACGACACCATCCCTTTGCTCGATAAACGATGCCGCCTCGTCCAAACCATTGACGACAGCCATTGCAATGCCGTATTCTTTGGCTTTCTGGTCGGTCAGTGTGAGCAGTTCTTCTTTGCTGTTAATCAGTTTTTTGCCGGCCATATCGTAGTGACTGTTGGGGTCGGCTGGCAACTGGTCTCCTTCAAAGAATTCCCATTGGCCAGTCTTTTTGTTTTTAATCTGCCAAACCTCGATTGGCACGCTGACCATCGCTTTGAGCAGCGGTTCCGGATACCCGTTGGCCTGAGCCGCCCTGCTGAATGTCGCTCGAACGAATGATTCTGCCTTTTCCCGCTCGGTACCTTCCAATTCCTGTCCAAGTGTAATGGGAGCGCTGCATCCGATGGTTGTATTGGTTTTCATTATGATATCCCGGCAGGCAACGCTAACCATCGCGCCGGCGGAAATCGCCTCCGTGCTTACATAGGCAACGGTATGCGCCTTGGGGGATACCTCGTGAATAAGAAATTTGCTGATATCATCCGCCGACTGAACCAGCCCCCCGTATGTGCCGATATCCAAAACCAGATAATCTGCCCCCACCGCTAGGGCAATATCGGCCCGCCGGCGAATTGACTGGTACAGCCCATCATCAATCATTCCCTTGCAGGAAATAATACATAATTGTTTGGATGAAGCGGACGCCGAATCTGAAGGCGCCGCCGCAAGCAAACTGTCCAGAGCCGCACACAGCACCGCTGCGACACACAGGGCGACAAACGCCTTCGGCCAAAAACGAACCTGCTGCATAGTCTCTTGTCCCTTCTTGCACATGCCGTCCATTATATCCGGCTTTTTAGGATAAGCAAGCGGCCGGTGGTTTTATTTGCCGCTGTCCGCAAGCCGGCATAAAATCTGTACACCCTCGTCAATTTTTGACTCTGTAGTCGCATAACTGATGCGGAAATGCGTATCCTGTTCGCTGAACACATTGCCGGGAATCACCAGCACATTGTTTTCGATGGCAGTCTGCACAAACGCTGTTGCGCTGGGGTACTGCTGGGGAACCTTGACAAACAGGTAGAACGCCCCGCCGGACCGCACCACCTCAAAATGCTTGCAGAGTCCGTCGGCGACGCGGTCACGCTTGCGGCGATACTGGCTGACATACCCGCTCATATCCACATTCATCGCGTCGATCGCGGCTATCTGCAAAGGCGTCGGAGCACAGACAAAGGTATATTGCTGAATCTGAATCATTTTATCCATCAGCAGTTTTAGATTTTCGGACACGACCGCATAACCCAGCCGCCAGCCGGTCATCGCATAGCTTTTGCTGTAGCCCTTAAGCACCAGCGTCTTGTCATAATAGCGGCCGATGCTTTCACAAACGCCGTCATAGCAGAACTCTTCATAAATCTCATCGCTCAACACCAACAGGTCGTGTTTTTTTGCCAGCGCTGCGGCTGCCTCGATTTCTGTACGGGTATAGACAATTCCGGTCGGATTGGCAGGCGAATTCAATATCAGCATTTTCGTCCGGCCGGTAATCGCCTTTTCAATTTTCTCTATGGGCAGCCGAAAGTCCGGATAGGTATTGATAAAGACGCACTTGCCGCCCAGCATATTAATGACATGCTTGTAAATCACAAAATACGGGTCGGGAATAATGACCTCATCGCCGGGATTAATCGTCGCCATAAACGCCAGAAATAACCCCCCGCTGACGCCGCTGGTTACCATGGCCTGCGGGTTTGACCAGCCGAATTCCTTTTTTGTTCTTGACAGAATCTGCTCCAGCAGAGCCGCCTCGCCGGCGGTCTGAGAGTAGCGGTTAAACCCTTTTTCGATGGCTTGAACCGCCGATTGCTTGATTGGCTGCGGCACATCAAAATCCGGTTGTCCTATCGAGAAATTGACAGGGTCTTTCAATTGTGCCGCCAGCGCAAAGACCTTGCGGATGCCGCTGGCGTCTATCAAGTGTGTTCTGTCTGCAAGCAGTTCTTTCATTGGAGAGCCTTTCTCACGAAATTATGGTTAAAAAAACAGCCGTCCTGACGTATTGTTGTGCGACCGGGACGGCTGGATAAGGCCAATGCTGTCAAATTTACTTCTTCGCTGCGGCGGCTTTGCTCTGACCTGCTGCCGGAGCTGCGGCGGCTTCCGGGGTCGCGGCCGCTGCGGCGGCCTTGTCGGCCTTCTTGCTGCTGACAACTTTACGGTGGGCGACTTTCGGCAGACCCATAATGGTGTCTCCTTCTTGCCATCGTTCTTCCAGCTTCAGTTTCTCAATTCGCTCACCGCGGTTGAGAACATTACGGTGCCTTGACAATGCGCCTTTAACTTTTAATGAACGGTCGATAGACATTGATACTTCTCCTGACTATTTCTACGGTTTTGTTATTTTCATACCATACGCATCCTGAAACGGTTTGTTGCCAAACCGCTCAGAACCTTCCGGCGCCTTATACCCAGCGCCGACTTGTTTAATTTTTTGTACCATCTTATACCCATCCGAACCGGATGCAGTACTTTCAAAACGGTCTTTGGTTATCAGCAAAAAATAACTGCCTCGCGTTATAATTTCTGTTTCAATCCCGTTTTTACTAAAATACTCTCTGACGGGCGCTAAATCCGCCTGTTTCGTATAGGCAACAATAACTATCACATTGCTGCCCGTTGACACGGACTTCTTGGCCGGCTCCTCAACTGCTGCCGGCTTTGGTGCTATCGGCACCGGCTGGATCGCCTTAGGCGCAGGTGCTGCCGGAACCTTGACTAAGACATCCTGATTACTATCTGCTGCAGGGCTGGCCGTACCTGAAGGCGTAATTTCTGGTTTTTTAATCTCTACTTTTGGCAACTCAGGCTTTTTCTGAGATACTGGAGCTTTCGGCTCCACAATCTCCTTACCAGCCGCCCCGCCGCGACTGTATTGGGTTCCCAACACAAAAGAAACCACCAAAAGAAGTAACAGACCCAGTCCCAAACCGGCCCATACCATCCAGGATGTATCTCGAACAAGGTCCTTGAGCATCAAAAAAATCGCTGGCTCTGCAACAGGCGTATCAGGGCTTAATTTCTTAAACTGGGGCCTTATACCAGTTTTCGCCGGCTGTTTCAACTGAATTATTGGCTTAACTTGGGGTTTTGGCTCAATTTTTACAGGTACCACCCCACTGCCGTCAGCGGCCGGCTGAACTGCATGACCCCCTTCGGACTGTTTTTTCTTCCGAATGGCCTCATATAACGATATTCGATTCATTTCACGGACCATTATATACCCAAATACAAGATTTTGAACGTCTTTTTTTAACGTTTTTTCTCGATTCCACCACTTTTCACGGCCAAACGACCGCCATAACATATTATAAACTAACGCCTTTGACTTGATTTTGCAACCAGAAAAATGCTTTTTTTCAATCTTTAAAAAACTGCTTGACAATGGCAGGTATTTCGGATATCAAAGCCCACTTTAAAGTAATCTTTTGCTTGTTTTAGTGTATCCCCGAAAGGATGCAATCTGTCTTTTCGGCGGCGAAAATTATGCCGCCAGGCAGGATTAAAGGTATTTGCGTGTTGTTTTTATGGAATACCTTGTTATAATGCGGCACAAAACGATATAAACTATAATGGACCGTTAAATACAGGAGATAAAATAATACCATGCTCCCAACCAAGAAAAAAAGCCGTTCAACAACGCGCTCGCGCAGAGCCCATCATGCCCTGCGGGCGACCAATTATTCCTTGTGTAAAAAATGCGGCGCCGCCAAACTGCCGCACGCCGCATGTGACAAGTGCGGTTATGTCAATCCGGACACTACGCTGAATATCGGCCGGGAGGCTGAAGAGTAGGGATATGCGAATCGCAATAGACGCGATGGGCGGGGATTACGCCCCCGGTGAGGTAATTGCCGGCGCGCTGGAAGCAAAGGAACTGCTGGAAACAGGAGATGAACTGATTCTGGTCGGTGACGAGACGGTCATTCGCTCCTGTCTGCAATCGCTGAAAGCCGATCCGAATACATTTCGCATTTTTCACGCACCCGAAAGTATCGGTATGGACGAATCTCCGGTCGATGCGTTGCGAAAGAAACCGAAAAGTTCGATTGCCGTGATGGCCAGACTGGCTTCCCATAAGCAGGTGGATGCTGTTTTGTCGGCAGGCAACACCGGCGCCTGTGTCGCCGCCTGTCAATTGCGAATGCGGACGCTCGAGGGCGTTGTTCGCCCAGGAATTGCCGTCGTTCTGCCAACCTATAACGGCCCGGTTACCATGTGCGATGTTGGCGCCAATATCGCATGCAAACCCATCCATCTGTATCAGTATGCCGTAATGGCTTCCGTCTATGCCAATATGATTCTCGGCATCAAAAATCCGCGTGTTGGTATTATGAATATCGGTGAGGAAGAAGCCAAAGGAACCGATTTAATCAAAAAGACAAGGGCCATGATTAAAGCCGACCCGGCCATTAACTTTATCGGCAATCTGGAAGGCAGGGACCTCTTTGAAGGCAAAGCCGATGTAGTGATTTGTGAAGGCTTTGTCGGAAATGTGATCTTGAAATTGACCGAAGGACTGGTCAATATGCTTTTTGGGGCAATCAAAGCCGAAGTGATGACCCGAAGCAAACTGCTCGCCCTTTGGTTCAAATCTATTATGAAGGGCGTCTTCAAAAAGTATGACTATCACGAATACGGCGGCGCCCTGCTGCTGGGAGTCAACGGCACATCGATTATCTGCCACGGTTCCAGCAAGGCGCGCACAATCAAAAATGCCGTGATGATTTGTAAAAAATACTCTCAATTAAAAATTAACGAGCAAATCGGCCAAGCGCTCGCAAAATCGGTGGTAACCGCAAATGGTGAATAACCCAACAATTCAATCCGCTGTTCCAACCTGTGCCGGCGTTATCGGTACAGGGTCATTTCTGCCCGAAAAAGTAATGACCAACGCGGATTTCACTAAAATAGTTGATACTTCGGATGAGTGGATTACGACGCGCACCGGCATCAAAGAGCGGCATGTTGCCAGTGAAAGTCAAACGACGGCCGTCCTGGCCGCCGAAGCCGCAAAAAGAGCTTTGGCCGACGCCGGTATGACCGCTGACCATCTGGATATCATTATTGTCGCTACAATCACACCGGAAATGGTCTTCCCGTCAACGGCTTGTTTTGTACAGGATTTGATTGGAGCTCAAAACGCATGGGCATTCGACATCTCCGCCGCCTGCTCGGGCTTTGTCTATGGACTGTCGATTGCCCAGCAGTTCATCGGCACCAACCGCTATAAAACCGCGATGGTCATTGGCGCCGAAACACTGACTCGAATTACCGATTATACGGATAGGGGCAGCTGTATCCTGTTCGGCGACGGCGCCGGGGCGATTATTGTAAAAGCAGACCCCGATGGAAGCTCTATGGGGCTGATGTACAGTACGGCTTTTTCAGACGGGTCCGGCTGGACATCTTTAAATTGCAAAGCCTATGGCTCCCGAAATCCCATCAGCAGGCCGCTGCCCGACCCCAAAATGGTGTACATGTCCATCAACGGCAAGGAAGTATATCATACGGCGGTCAGACGCATCGTCGAACTGGTCAACGAATGCCTTGAAAAATGTGATCTTTGTATTGAGGATATCGCACTTTTTATTCCCCATCAGATGAATGCCAGAATTATCGAATCCGTCGGTAAGCGGCTCAATTTTCGCGACAATCAGATATTTATCAACATCGATAAAGTTGGCAATACCTCTGCCGCATCAATACCCATCGCTCTGGATGAATGCCGAAAAACCGGCAAACTCAAAAAAGGCGATATCGTCTTGCTGGTCGCATTTGGCGGCGGCTTGACCTGGGGTGCAAACGTAATACAACTTTAATCTACGGACTATCAGGATAATACAAGGATGACCCAAACGGCCTTTATATTTCCCGGACAAGGCGCCCAAATTGTTGGCATGGGAATGGATGTGGCAAATGCCCATCCGCAAGCGATGGAATTATTCGACAGAGCCAATTCGATTGTCGGATTCGACCTCAAGACACTGTGTTTTGCGGGGCAGCAAGACCAGCTCAACGGAACCGATGTTTCCCAGCCGGCGATTTTTGTGGTGTCAGCCGCCCTGCTCAAAATAATGCAGGCGATAGCGCCGCAAATCACCTGCCAAGTCACGGCTGGACTTAGCATGGGTGAATATACCGCCCTCTATGCCGCCGGGCTGATGACTTTTGAGCAGGCGCTGACCCTGGTTTGCAAACGCGGCAAGGCTATGCAGCAGGCTGCCCTTGAATCCAAAGGCGGTATGGTCAGCATCATGGGACTCGATGATGCAAAAATCCAGGAATTATGCAAAGAAGCGTCTGGGGGACAGCTTCTGGTTGCTGCCAATTTCAATTGTCCCGGCCAGACAGTCATCAGCGGCGATTGGGACGCTTGCCAGCGAGCCGTCGGCTTAGCCGAAAAATACGGAGCCATCAAGGCGGTTCCTTTGGCTGTTGCCGGTGCCTTTCATACCGGCCTGATGAACTCGGCGGCGAATGCCTTGAAAACCGCATTGGATTCCTGCCCTATCCAGAATCCGGGTAAAATAAAGGTCATTGCCAATATCAATGCGGACTATTATCGTTCCGCCGACGATATTCGAAAAGGATTGGTTCGCCAGCTCATTGAGCCTATTTTGTGGCAAAAATGTATCGAAAAATTAATGGCTGATGGAGTTACAAAATTTTACGAAATCGGCCCCAACCGTGTATTAACCGGATTGATGAAGCGCATCAACCGAAAAGCAGACTGCGTCAATGTGAGCAATCTGGAATCCCTTGAAGCGCTAAAAACCCTATAAATTAAAAGTATTTTGGAGATATACCATGTCAGAAAAAAGGCTTGCAGTAGTTACCGGAGCGGCTCGGGGTATTGGCCGGGCAATTGTCTTGGAGCTTCTCAAACAGGGACGCAAAGTTGCCGGATTAGACCTAAACGCCCAGCAGCTTGCTGAACTCGAAAAAGTCTGCAAAGATGCCGGCCATGAGGTAATTACTGCCTGTATAGACATCACCCAAACAGATAAACTTTCTCAAGTATTAGATGATTTATCGGAAAAACACGGCGGAATTGCTATTTTGGTCAATAACGCAGGTATCACCCGCGACAAACTGATGATTCAGATGGAGGAAGAAGATTATGACCGGGTCATGAATGTCAATCTGAAAGCGGCATTTATGGCAACTAAACAGGCCGCACGTTCGATGATTCGCAATAAATTCGGCAGAATCATCAATATCAGCTCGGTGGCGGGTGTTATGGGGCAGGCTGGCTCTGCCAATTATGCCGCCAGCAAGGCTGGATTGATTGGAATGACCAAGTCTATCGCCCGCGAAGTGGGCAAAAAGGGTGTTACGGCCAACTGTATCGCTCCGGGCTTCATTATGACGGAAATGACTGCCGTTTTGCCCGAACCGGTCAAGGATGCCGCGATGGCTGTCATTCCGATGCGGAAATTCGGAATGCCCGAGGATATTGCCAAAGCCGTGGCCTTTTTGGCCAGCGACGAAGCGGGTTTTATTACCGGCCAGGTGCTGTGCGTGGACGGCGGCATGGCAATGTAATATTTTTATTAAAAAAACATTGAAATTAGAGCGGACGCTCGGTATATTACCGCCGAATGTTAATAAAAAAAGGATTGAAAACGGTTTCTTTCTATAAAGGAGAATAACCCGTGAGTGAAGCAATTGACATCAAGCAAGTAGAAGAAAAGGTCATTGAGATCGTCAGCGAGCAGATGAATGTGGACAAAGCCCAGATTTCGCGTGAAACCTCGTTCATCAACGATCTGAAAGCCGATTCGCTGGACACCGTCGAACTGGTAATGGAATTTGAAGATGCGTTCGAAATGAGCATTCCCGACGAAGAAGCGGAAAAAATTCAGACTGTCGGCGCTGCGATTGACTACATCCTCGAGGTCGTCAAGAAAAAAGGCAACCAGTAAGCAAGGCATACGATGACAGCTCGCAGAGTAGTAATTACGGGCTTAGGCAGTGTTACAGCCCTGGGTGAATCAGTCGAATCGCTGTTTGACTCCTTATGTCAGGCCAAAAGCGGTATTTCGATTATTGAAAACTTTGATACATCACTGTATCCGGTCAAGTTCGGCGGCGAAATCAAAAATTTCGATATCGCCAAATACATCGACTTGCACGAAGGCAAACGGATGGACCGTTTTACCCAGTTTGCTTTTGGGGCAGCCTGCCAGGCAATCAGCGACAGCGGACTGAACTTCGACGCCGAAGACAGAAATCGTGTCGCTGTAATCGTCGGTTCAGGCATAGGCGGGATTACCGAGATTGAAGAGCAGCATGTTCGGCTTCTGGAAAAAGGCCCGCGAAAGGTATCGCCTTTCTGTGTTCCTAAGCTCATGGCCAATGCCGCCAGCGGCTGCATTTCCATAGCGTACGGGCTTCGCGGTCCCAACTTCTGCGTTGTTACTGCTTGTGCGTCTGCAAGCCACGCTGTCGGAGAAGCATTCTATAACATTTTATGCAACCGCAGCGATATTGCCGTTGCCGGTGGTTCCGAAGCCGCTGTCAGTCCTATCGGTTTGGCTTCTTTTTGTGCCTTAAAGTCTCTTAGTACACGCAATGACGACCCGACCCATGCCAGCCGTCCTTTTGACAAGGACCGCGATGGGTTTGTCCTGTCGGAGGGTGCGGGCATCGTGGTACTTGAGGAGTATGAGCATGCCAAAAAACGCGGCGCAAAAATTTATGCCGAAATGCTCGGCTATGGCGCTACAGGGGATGGACATCACATTACAGCCCCCCTGCCCGATGGCGCTGTCGGTGCAGAGGCAATGCGGGTCGCACTCAGACATGCAAAATTGAATCCGGAGCAAATTGATTACATCAATTCGCACGGAACCAGTACACAGCTAAATGACATCGCGGAAAGCATAGCCATCAAATCCGTTTTTGGTCCGCATGCTTATAAAGTGGCGATAAATTCTACCAAGAGCTGCTTGGGACATCTTCTCGGTGCAAGCGGCGCCGTTGAACTGATCGTCGCCGCCAAATCCATCGAACATCAGACCATTCATCCGACTGCCAATCTGGTCGAAGTGGATCCGGAATGCGACCCAAAAATGGATTATGTTCCTGGGTCTGCGCGAGAAGCCAAAGTCAATTATGTACTGAGCAATTCGCTGGGCTTTGGCGGCCACAATTGTGCGTTGGTCATCGGCAAAATCTAACCCCTGTCAGGTATAGAAAATAGTACCCAAACCTCGGCCTTGAAACCGGGGTTTTTTTGTTCTTGATTTTAGCAAAAAAAAAGGACAGACTATCCATAATGGTTATTAATGAATTATTTTACTCGATTCAGGGAGAGGGGCGGTTGGCTGGAGTGCCAAGCATCTTTATCCGAATTGCCGGCTGCCCCCTGCGGTGCCACTGGTGCGATACCCTCTATGCCCAAAGTGCCTCGGCCGGGCAAAAATACAGTCCCGACTGGCTGCTTGAGCAAGTCCGCAGTTATCCGGCCACGCATATCGTTGTGACCGGCGGGGAGCCAATGGTTCAGCCAAAACTGCCGCTTTTGTTAAAATCTATCCAAAAACAGGGAATTCATCTCACTGTTGAAACCGCCGGCATCGCTTTTGTTTCCAATCTGCCATGCAATTTGATGAGCATCAGTCCCAAATTGTCCAATTCCACCCCAACAAATCCATCGCAAGCGGCGGTACACGACCAGTTTCGGTTCAATTCCGCGGTCCTGCAGCAGTTGATCAAGGAATATCCATTCCAGTTGAAATTTGTTGTCGATCACCGTACCGACCTGGATGAAATTGTCCGCTGCGTGGAAAAACTCGGCGTCATCAGCCCCGCCAATATCTTTCTGATGCCGCAGGCAAAAACCCGTCAGGAGTACATAGAAAAATCGCTTTGGCTGACAGATTATTGCCTGCAAACCGGCTTTTCGTTTGGGCCTCGGCTGCAAGTGATGCTCTGGTCCGGCCAGCGGTCAAAATAACTTGCCGGCACAAACTGTACGCAATTTATGCGTGACTGATTTTAGAATGCTGTTTCTTCATCGCCTTGCTGATGCTCTTGATGACATATTTTTCGGCAACTGCATCCCACCCCATGTGCGAGGCTATCTCGTATCCGCTGCGAAGAAGCCGGTAGAGGTCATCGTCATTTTTAGGCAGCCTAGCGCAAATTTCCAACGCGATTGTTTGGCTTATTTTCCGTTCTATCTTGTCGCGATAGCCCCGGTCGATCTTGAGCAGTTGTTCTATATCAGAATTCGCATTGCTGTCTAAATCCGTATAATCTGCGAAAATGACATTGGGAATTTGCTTACCCTGTGTAACCGATTTGACGAATCCGGCACAGCCGCAAATCGTCGTCGGCACGCACAAGCCCCCAAAGGACAGCGGCTCCAGTTGGGCAATCCCGAACGGCTCATAGATACTCTGTCCAAACTCCACATCGGTCCCCTTGCGGATATCCATAAACTCCATATCATAAGGCATTCGATGACCGCAGCTCTGCCGGTCGAAGCCGAATTGATTGATAAATATCACCTTGATATTACGGCTTGATGCGTTGAATTCCTGCACGCCTGTATAATACGCCGCCTCGCCGCCGGTCAAGTCCGGCATCCCTTCGCGGTGCGCCGTCGGCCAGTTATAATCCCTCTCCATCGCATAGATATCCCGGTCGCGCCGGCGGTGTGCTTCGGTGCTTAACACCAGCATTACGGCAGTCTTGCCCTGTGCCAGAAATTCTTTGTCCATGTGTTCCAGGACGCGCAAATCACGCCACAGCCCCTTGCTTAACACCAGCCGCGTTACATGCGAAAATACAAAATCCGGTTTCCACCCAATCAGAGTCTGGCAGTAATTACGCAATTTTTCCTGCGATTGTTTCTTTTCAGCCAGGGTGATTTCGTGGGCGGGAATACCGTTGTATGTCAAATCAATATCCGCCAGTTCAAATTCCGGCAGCATGAATTTCAACTCGTCAACCACACAGTCGCCCACCGCCAGAATGTTGTCGCAAAAACGGGCAGCCTCCACTAAACCGTACTTGAAATAGCCCGTCTGGTCGCCGAAAATATCGTTGACATACAAATCCTGCTGATGCGCTTTGTGCAGCACATTGTAAAACATCGTGTCATGGCCGGTATGGCCTTCCACGATGCGCCGCACGGGAGCCACCTCATGAGCATAAAAGATGGTCTTGAAATCATACGGGTCCAAGCGTGCCGCCAGCGCTGTGGGCATCCCCATAAATTCATGAGACACAATTACAGTGTTGGAATCCTTTTCCGCCGCCCCGATTGCTTTGAGTGCAGCGATCGCCGGCAGCGCCAGCCGCATATACTGCTCAAATTCCCACAGATTTTCGTATAGATTGCTCTTGACGCCAAATTCAAAAAACAGAGAGGCTTTGAATTCATTGAGCGTCGAGGGGTCCATCCGCGTTACATCAATCAGAATTACTTCCGGCGTGCTTTTAATCTGCGTCATCGGGTCAAAGAATGTTCTTCGTCCATAGACAATCCCGACGTTGTATTTATGTTCAATCCTGCGGAAACTGTTGACATAACTGCTGCGGACAAACCCGTCGATGGATGAATACAACACTTCGCTGCCGGGGCCCAAACGGGAGGAGATATCCCCTTCTGTGGAAAACAGCGGACTGACAAGGATATTGCGTGCGGTGGCATTCACATAGTTCTTGCTGGTAAAAAGCCCGTCAAGAACCGCACCGATGCCGCCGATTTTGCCGATTGCCTCGTGGGTGACGTGAACAATTGTCGGTTTCTGCGTCATTGTCTCATACCTCTTTTGATACCAAAAACATAAAAAATAAATCCCCGATTCGCATCCGGCACACACCGGTACGAGTCGGAATCCCATCATCGTAAAATATACAGAAAATTCATTAACAGGCAAATGAATAACATAAAGGAATTAGCCTTATTTCCCATACAAAAAACGGAATACATAAACGAACTGATATATTATCGGCCAATTGTTGTATTTTCATCAAAATTGCCGTAGTTTTGTAAAAACAAGCCGATAATTTGGACATTTGGTCGAAAACGAGGACTTTTATTCCGCCTTATCTCGCGATATAATGCGCCAATGGAAAAAAATCTAAAAAATCTGCTGAAGGAAGAATTGAAAAATCTTCTCGAATCCATAGGGCAAAAACCCTATCTGGCTGGCTACATATTCACCTTTATCCATCAGAGGTATGTCCAGAATATAGACAACATCACCCCCCTGTCTAAATTATTCCGTCAGCAATTACAGCAATCCGGATTTACCATTTCGCAAATCCAGACCGTCGAGCAATTCAATGACCCGGACGGCACATCCAAATTCGTCTTTGAACTGTCCGATGGATGCCGAATCGAGTCCGTTCGGCTGCTCGACGAAGACCGCAGTACATTCTGCATCTCTACGCAGGCAGGCTGCCGGATGGGTTGTCTTTTCTGTGCCACAGGACAATTGAAATTCCATCGCAACCTGACCGCCGCGGAAATTATCGATCAAGTCTATCGAATGGCACAGGTTTTCGGCAGGCCGGACAACATCGTCTATATGGGTATGGGCGAGCCGCTGGATAATTACGAGGCGACTATCCGTTCGCTTCGTATCCTGCACGACCCGGACGGCCAGAACATTGGCGTCCGCCACATCACCATTTCTACCTGCGGTCTGCCACAGCAAATTCTGGATATTGCCCAGATAGAACTCAAACCTCGCCTGGCAATCTCCCTGCACGCTGCAAATGAAATCACCCGAAAACGGATTATGAAAATATCCAACAAGCACGCTATCTCCGATATCCTGGATGCGGTGCGCCAATATCAGCGTATTGCCGATCGGCGGGTCACATTTGAATACTGTATGCTCGAGGGTGTGAATGATTCGCCCAGCCAGGCGTCTGCACTTGCCTCGCTGGTACGAGATATCCAATGCAATATCAATCTGATTGAATTCAATCCGTTTGCCGGCTCGGATTTTCGCCCGACGCCCCAGACTAAAATTCGCAAATTTGCCGCCGTTCTCGAACAGGCCGGCATCGAAACCGTCATCCGTTTCAAACGCGGACAATCTATCAAAGCCGCCTGCGGCCAGCTTGGCGCCGACTGGCTGGGCGCATAAAACAAGTCCCGGCGGGTTTTCCGTCGGGACTTGTTTTGCATATATCCGTCAATAGACCCTGACAACTTAGTCGATATTCAGCGTCATCAAAAATTCCGCATTGGAACGGCACTTGGCAAGGCGCGTCTTTAGCAGTTCGACAGCCTCGACCATGTTCATTTCGCTGAGCACCTTGCGCAGGCGATAGGTCAATTCCAGTTCCTTTTTGTCCAGCAGCAATTCTTCGCGACGCGTGCCGCTCTTGCTGATGTCGATGGATGGGAATATGCGTTTTTCGATGAGTTTGCGATCCAGATGCAATTCCATATTGCCGGTCGCCTTGAACTCTTCGAAGATGACTTCGTCCATCTTGGAACCAGTATCCACCAGAGCCGTGGCCAGAATCGTCAGCGAGCCGCCGTTTTCGATATTGCGGGCGGCGCCGAAAAACCGCTTGGGCATCTGCATCGCATTGGCATCCACGCCGCCAGTCAGGATTTTGCCTGAATGCGGCATTTCCGTATTGTAAGCACGCGCCAAACGGGTAATTGAATCCAGCAGAATGACGACATCCTGACCGTACTCGACCATACGCTTGGCTTTTTCGACGACCATTTCGGATACCTGGCAATGGCGGGCAGTCGGTTCATCAAAGGTTGAACTGATCACCTCTACGCCTTTGGCAACTTTGCGTTTGAAATCCGTTACTTCTTCCGGACGCTCATCAATCAGCAGCACAATCATCTTGACATCCGGATTGTTGGTGCTGATGGCATTAGCGATTTTCTGAAGCAGGACGGTTTTGCCGGTGCGCGGCGGAGCGACAATCAGACCTCGCTGCCCCTTGCCGATGGGCGTAACTAAATCCATAATACGCGTGCTCATCTCTTCCCGTGTTGTCTCCAGAATAAAACGCTCCTCGGCATGCAGCGGCGTCAGATCGCGGAAAACCACCTTTTCGGTCAGTTTTTCCGGCTCATGATAATTAATCGCCTCGACGCGAAGCAGAGCAAAATACTTCTCGCTCTCCTTAGGCGGACGAATCTGGCCGCAGATAATATGTCCTGTCCGCAGGCCAAAGCGGCGAATCTGCGACGGCGAGACATAGACATCATCCGGGCTGGACAGATAGCTGTAATTGGGGCTTCGCAGAAAGCCATAGCCGTCCGGCAGCACTTCCAGAACGCCTTCGCCATACATCAAGCCGGTTTGGCGAATACGCTCTTTGAGTATCTTGAATATCAAATCCTGCTTGGCAAGCCCCATGTATTCAGTAATACCTTCTTCACGGGCAACGCGGTGCAGCTCCGTTACATCCAGGCTCTGCAATTCCGTCAGATACAGATTGCCTCGCTTGATGCGTTCATATTTTTCATGAACCGATTCTTCCCTGGGAGCGGCGGCTTCGGCGGCTGCAACCAGAGCCGCATCAGCAGCATCCTCTTCGGCTGCCGGCAGAGCCGGCGCTGCAACTGCCGCAACGGCGGATGCCGCAGATGGTTCTTCATACGGCGAAAGCTGATTGTTTTCCGGCGCGGGCGCAGATTGCGATGCGGCATTCTGCGACTTGTCCTTGCGTTTCATATAAGGTCTCTTTTTTCTGGGCTGTTCCTGCGAACCCTCATTGGCGGTTTGCTTAGCCATAATTACTCCTTGGGTTGATGCTCTTTAAATATATAAATACATTTACTATTGACTGACGATTTTGGGGGACACATGGAATTTGAAGGCAACTATTCCCATTTGCTGCTTGAACACAAAATCCCTTTTTACTTTTATTTCTAAACGATTCAAATACCCTGTTTTTATGAAAATTGTCCGGCCTGAACAACAGCCTGTGAAACAACAGGATTTGAATTTACCGCGTCACCTTTGTCATTATTTCTGAAAAAATCCAGGCGACCTGCTCTGCCAACTTGGATAAGTCGGAATTGTTTTGTATCGCATAATGAGCGATTTGTTTCTTTTTGTCCAGAGAAATTTGAAATTTTTCTCTTTTTTTTATGTCCTCGCCAGACAATCTGCCTTTGGCGTCAGCTGATTCTATCCGGTATTGTATGCTTCTGTCAACAAAAATTAATACGCTGCATCGCTTGTCCCAGCCCGATTCGACCAGCAACGGGATATCTAAAACCACGCCGGCAACCGACGAATCCGCCATGTAATCGCGCAACAGGCATTCGACTTTTTCGAGTACAGGCGGGTGAATTATCGCATTGATCGCCTCGACGGATTGAAGACTTGAAAATGCCTTTTCGGCCAGTTCTTTGCGGTCAATTCCGCCGTTGGAGAGCAAGATACCCACTCCGAATTCACCCTTTAGTCTATCTATTATATCCTTATTTTCCAATAATCCCCAAACCAGCATGTCTGCATCGATGACCTTACAGCCATGTCTCTCGAAAAGGCCTGCTACGGTACTCTTACCCGAACTGATTCCTCCCATAATGCCAATAACAGGCTTCATCTTTATACCAGACAACATATATCTTTATATTGGGTTATTTTCACTGCAAATCTCTTGGGTTACCTGTTATCCGCACGAATGTCTTGTCCACACAGTCCGGCAGGGTTTTATGTCCGAAATCGGAATAGACAACCCTTTGCCTGCGGCAAATCATTGTGTTGTATGCGGCAAGCATCAAAATATTTCCGGGACAAAATTTCGCGACTTGAGCGTCGCCTGGTCGTCATATTTTCCCTTTTTGCTTCGCGGCGGCAGCGTTACCGGTTTATGCTTGATTTTCTTGTACGGAATCCGGCTAAGCAGGTGCGAAATACAGTTCAGTCTTGCCCGCCGTTTGTCATCCGAACGAACAATATACCACGGCGCATCCTTGGTGTCGGTCGCATCCAGCATCCTGTCGCGGGCGCGGGAATAGTCATACCATTTCGTATAAGATGCGATGTCCATCGGACTGAGCTTCCACTGCCGCAGCGGGTCTGTGATGCGGGCATGAAACCGCCTGTCCTGTTCCTGCTGGCCGACTTCCAGCCAGAATTTAACGAGTAGAATACCGGACTCGATGAAATGGCTTTCAAATTTGGGGCAATGATCGAGAAACCCCTCGTATTGCTGGCGGGAACAGAACCCCATCACATGCTCAACACCGGCACGGTTGTACCAGCTTCGGTCAAAAATAACCACCTCGCCGGCGGCCGGAAAATGCTGCATATACCGCTGACCGTACAACTGCGTTTGTTCCCGGTCGGATGGCGCCGGCAGCGCCGCGACGCGGAACACACGCGGACTGACGCGTTCGGTAATGGCTTTGATAGTACCCCCCTTGCCCGCCGCATCGCGCCCCTCAAACACAACAATCACCCGGAGCCCCTTGTGCACCACCCACCGCTGCAGATGGCAAAGCTCCGTCTGAAGTTTCTGTAATTCCTTTTCGTAGTCTTTACGCTTCATTTTTTCCGTTTGTTTTTTGGACATAAGACAGTTCCTTTCTTAGCCGCTCACCGGCCGAAAAAAACAGTATTTTTCCATTTACCCTGGCGGTCAAAAATACCCAACAGAGTCGCTATTTTTCTTTCGTAGAAGACCTGCGGACAAACACCAGCCGATAGACAGCGCCCAGCGTGAACAATAGCAGGATTATCTGCACACACCGCCAAGTGATGCGGTCTATCGCAGCATCCAGTTTGCCATTGGCCTGAGCCAGCAGCGTTCGCAATTCGCCGGCGGCACGGGCCGTTTCCGATGCGACATCACGGTAATCGGTAATCTTAAAAGTTGAAGGCCCTTGCCGCGGCGCATCGGTCCAGCCTTTGATGATGCTCAACGCTCCTGTTGTGGCATCCGCAGCATCCGTCCATGCGAGCATGGTCTGGTTTATGTCTTTGACGGCACTATTGGCCGATGCGATTGTCTCCTTGATTTGACTTGTTGCCTTTTCTACTGCTACGGCCGCGTCCTGTGCTTTTTGCAGCGTGGCTTGCACATTGGTTTGTTTGGCGTCAATTTCCTGCATCAATGCGGACATCTGCTGCTGTATTTTTTCGGGATATCCATCCAGTGTAGCCGCCATCTTGCTGCTGCTTTCTGACAGCATCGCCATATTGTCCAGGAACTCCTTGACCGCATCCACATCTTTCATATCCAACAGCAGCAGCATAAGCTGCCATCGAGTCGTCTCCGGCAAATCGGCCATCATCGTTGTGAAACGTTCCATGGAGTTGCGAACCCCATAAATCGATGAGGCCGTCCGGTCCACTCCCTGAACTGCCTTGAAGGGAGCCATAGGAATCGAGATCACGCGGGAAAATGGGCTGGGTTCGCCGGGAACCGTTTCCACAGCATATTCTATTAGATTGACAAAAGACCCCTTAATCGGATTTTGATTGACAAAATTTTCTATCAGTACTTGCATTTCATCAAAGGTCTCTTGATCCAAAAACCGCCTCCCGATCTGCTCAATTTCCGCCTCCACTTTTTTGGAGGCGTCAATCATAGTTTGCCTTTTGTCGCCATGCAGAATACTGCCTTCACCATCGACAAAATAGCGTGTCATCCTGCGAGACAAGCCCCATCCCTCAATAAAGGCGATCAGGGGGTCATCCTGCTCAAGCATGACATGAAACGCCTGCGACAGCCGCACGCTGGCGAGCAAATGCACCTTTTGAGAGCCGGGAGAAATCTCCGATTTTTCGAGCTGATTGACGGCCTGTCTGATGGACAATACGGCGAAGTCCTCAAACTTGTCCAACGCAGCGCGCAATTCTTCTTTGGAAATGACGCCGCCCTGAGATGTTTCTCTGCCGCCTACCTTCTGGTACGATTTTGAAGTACACCCAAGCAGCACAATAAGACATACAACACCAATAATCATTTGTATTTTTAACATCATTGGACATTACCCTTTTGGCTGTATATTTTTCCGGCACTGCCTGCCTATCCGTTTAGACGGCGATGGTATCCTCAACTGACTGGATTGGCAAGCAAAATCCCTACCAGCTATCTTTTATCAGGCAATAAGGCGGCAAGCCAACACAGCCGACGACTATTGCCGCCAGCACAATCCCCACCCCAATTTTAACAGTTTGCTTATTAGCCTGCGACTATGTCATCTTGCCCTTACGATTTGTTCGATACCTTCTATTCATTCTATTTCTCTTGTAACAATAGCAACCAAATCCCATTTGATTAAATGGCGCGCCGAGTTGAAAACCGTATAGATTCTCAACTCGGCAGTCTTTGCGTTAGGTGCTTAATGTGTTATTATCACTCTTACTTGGCTTCCTCAAGGCGTTCCTGAAGCCGTTTTGCCCAGCCGTCAATTACATTTCTGGCTGAAGACAAATCGCCCAGATTGGCAAACGGAATCCGTGTGCCTTTGGCGGATTCAACCACTGCGCCGACCTGCACACCGGTCATCGAATCAACCACTTCGGCTTCCATCGACGCACCGCCAATACCGACGCCCATAAGGCTGGCCTGGGGAATCGCAGACACCGCGCTGGCTTTTTCCATGTCGGTCAGGGCAACACGGATACGGGCAACGCCGGCGGCAGGCTGATAGACAATCTTTTTACCGGCTTTCTGAACGGCCTCACGAATCTTTGTGTTCGTATAAGTGGTCAGTTCGGTTAACTGCTGATCGGTCAGTTTGCCTTTGGCTTTAGAATCCGGCGAGTACACGACCTTGACCGGGTCAATGATAAACCCGGTATAGC
Organism: uncultured Pirellulales bacterium; assembly: GCA_964537635.1. Classification (GTDB taxonomy): domain Bacteria; phylum Planctomycetota; class Phycisphaerae; order Sedimentisphaerales; family Anaerohalosphaeraceae; genus Anaeroglomus. The sequence continues at coordinate 19,077 of CAZICJ010000006.1, read as the reverse complement.
CGGCGATCGCCTTTTGATTGACATACCGCAGCGAAGTATCGGATTCTTTCTCTAACTTGCTGTAATCACTGAGAAATCCCGTCTTGGCTTTTGTGCTTCCGCAGCCTGTCAATAGAACCATTGCTATCGCCAGACTTACCACCAACATCATTCTTGTCTTCATTTCTGTTTCTCCTGTAATACAATAAATTCTTTGTTTGCTGTCTATTGCTTCCAACCTGTCCACAGATTGAAATAAATATATATTATGGATACGCCTTTTGAATGAGCTGACCAAGTTTCTCTGCCCTTTCGGCATCCATCGAGGCCAGCAATTTCTGCTGCTGACGTGCCTGTTCGGGCTGATTTAGCAACAGATGTGCCAGCCCCAGTCCCATATAGGCTTCGGCATAATCCGGCTTAATCGTCTGACATCGGGCAAAATACATCGCGGCCGCATCATAAGTACCGGTACGAAGCGCCTGAATGCCCAAAAACAACTGTGCCTGCGGAAACACAGGCTGGTGCAGTACCGCAGTTTTATATTCTTTTGCAGCCAGTTCATGTTGGCCGCTCTTGTCAAGCAGCAATCCTTTGAGAAAATACGCTTCGGCATAGTCTATGGCCGCTTCCGTCGCCTTGCGGAACATCTCTTGAGCCTTCAAATCTTGCCCAGCCTGCTGATACGCAAGGCCCAAATGCAGATAGAGTTCCCCGGCATCCGGCTTGATCTGAATTGCCTTCTGATAAGCCTCAATCGCTTTTGGATAATCCGCCGCCAGTGCATACAGCCTGCCCATTCCATACAGGGGGCCGGCCGCCTGAGGGCTGTCCTGTGCCGCTTTGAGACACAGTTCCATCGCCTTGTCTTTCTGTCCCTGGCTGAAATAAATCCATGTCTTGAGCATCGCCGCCCGCGCAAATGCAGGGTCTATTTCCAGACACAGATTGCAGGTCGTTTCCGCCTCATTATATTTCCCCATCACAGCATACGCCCAGGCCATGGCATACAAGTTATCGACATCTTTTGGGGCAAACTCCCGCTTTTTCTGACATGCGTCAATGGCTTCCAGGTACCGGCCGGCCTTGGCATACATATAACCGGTCGTATTGATACCCCAGTAAGGCGGTTTCTGATTGACTTCCGAGATATAGCTGCTGAACACCTTATTATATAGGGCATCCATATTTTCCAGGGCATCCTTGACAATCGGCCGGACATCCTGCGGTTGAGGCTGAGGTTGAGCCGGCGGCAAAACCGGCTGCGTAACGGGCAGTGTCTGACTGACCGGAGGCATTGTCCCAATCTGCGTTACTGCAGGCTGCTTATTCCCGACTAACCACACAATCACGCCTACCGCAATTAGATTGGTTACAAACATCAATCCAATAAGGTGCTTACTGTTCATTTGAGACTTTCCTTTCTTTAGCAAGACAGACACCGCTTTTCAACAGTTGGCTGACAACCATTATCCGGTTTCATCGTAATATTGTCAAGCAATTTATGCTTATTTGTTATCCGCTAATCGGATCGTTCTGGCCGTTATTTTTGCCCAAATGACTGCAATAACTGCCGCACTGCGTACTGAACTCGCTCCTGCTTGGTCTGTTCATCGACCGCATCCAGCAGAATATCGGCATTAAATACGCCCAGCCACACCGGCTCCATCGTCTTGGCGTCAACAACCTGCACCAGCAGCGCCCCGTTGACATAATTATTCGCGGCCGCTACAATACTGATCCATTCATTGCCCTGCTCTTTGCTTTTGGCTATAAGAATATCCATCTCACGCTGAATGCCGAATGTGTAAGCCGCATAAAAGTCGATATCGGAGTAGCTGCCGGGCTTATAGCCCTTTTTCTTCAATTCAGCGGCCAACGCCTTTTGAATACGCTGGTCAATCTTAATAATCTCTTCAGGTTGTTCCTGCTCAGATGCGTATGTTACAAACGCATATTGACTGCCTGCCGGAAATTTGGCCGCAGGGCTGCTGGATGATACCACACTGACATTGGACATGGTTTGCGGCATTGTGTCTTTTTTTTCCAATTGACAGCCGCCCGCTACCATCATTACCGCTAAAATCAAGATACTCCATTTGTTTTTCATAATTTCACCTTTCACTAAAATCTGTTTTTTGGCACCCTATCTATTGTAAATTATGGCTGCTGCTGCAAATCCAGAATCGGTTTTTCCGTTATGTCTTGTTGTATCTTTTTCTGTAAATCAAACATCGGCTTCTGGCTGACGCGCAGCGTGCCGACAACACGGTCCATATCCGCAATCAGGAAAATCACCGCCGAAAATGTCAGCGCCAGCACAATACTCATCTTGAGACTGTTCTTGCCCGAAAGACCGGCTTGATAACCCGCCGACCCCATCGACAACACCGTGATAAATGCCAAAACATACCAGATAACCGGGTGTATGCGGTACTGATACACCGTCAGCCGACTATTGCCCAAATCGATGATTTCATTGAGTGAACTGATAAATAGGGCATCGATTTCCGAACTGCGGTCGGCTTTGGCCATCGCCTCGGCATGGCGCCACATCTGCTCTTGCAATTGCTGACCGCGAACAACCATTTCTTGTACAGCGGCTGCATGTTGACTTTTTGGCAGGCTTGCCGCCTCTGCCCGCGTATCAACATATATACGCAGAAGTTCCTGCAGTTGGCTGCGGTGCGGTTCCTGCAGCAATCCCGCACGCAAATACGCCGTATGCAATGCGTTAACCTCATCCAGCAGAAACTGCCGTCGGGCTTGAAATCGTTCAGACACAATCCCAAATGTAAAGGCAAGCATAAACGCCAGCAGTCCCAGCGTCGCCCCGATAATGGTGCCGATGGACGATTCGCTCTCGTGATCGGGCTGCCGCCTTCGCCGGTCGCCCAAAAATGTTCCAATCCATATCGACGCCAAAACAATGACAACCGAAAGGACAAACACGCCCCATAGCGGAATTTGTTCCAGCCAAAAATCGCTCTGCATAGCAAAAGCCTTCATTAGAAACTATTGTTTTTCTGCAGCCGAACCTATTCGGCACAACCCAAAACCCAGGCGCGAGCCTGGTCTTGCTGGTCCAATGGGAAAAATTTGACCGCCGCCTGCCGCAATCCAGCCCCTAAGAACATCAGCAGTTCGGTTTGGTGTTTTTTGTCGGCGGCAATGGCGATTTTGCCAATCATAGCATCATTTTCGTGCATAAAGGTCATATCGCCCCAGTTGCCTTCTTTGCCCCAGCCGCTAAAACCGCCGGCCAGCACAATACAATTCGCTTTGCCGCCGGATTGCAGAACCTGTTTGGCAGCCGACTGAATTGCCTCCAAATCCTTATAGGTAAAGATGTTATCAATGATAATTTCCAAACAGTTGTCCGATGCCTTTGCAATCGTTACACTCATAAGAAGTCCTTTATTTAACTGATTTCATCTTATCAGCCGATTTTTTCCCTGTCAACAAATATTGCCAGCGGGCCTTTTACCGCTTCCATCACCATCGATGCGGGATATCCGTGTTCCAAAAGCTGGCTCATCACCCGCAGATACTTGCGGATATGCAGAAAAAATCTGCGATATCCTTCGCACAAATAATGCAGACCGGGTTCGTCGTAAATTGTCCGGGCAAAGCGGTGCTTGGGACATCCGCCCTGACAGGCGGCTAATACGTCGCATTCCCGGCACCAGCGGGGCAGGGCGGTTTTCTTTGCGACTCCGAAGCCCGATTGCAGCGACTGTTCCGCCATCTTTAGCAAGCGATCACTTAAAATATTTCCAAGCTTATACTGCGGATAGACACAGTGGTCGCAGGCATAAATGTCGCCGTTGTGTTCGATCACCAAAGACCGGCCGCACTGCTTTGCATGGATGCAGACCGGCGACGGGTTGCCAAGCCACGTGTTCAGGGCCCATTCAAAATTCATTACAAAAATCTCGCCGACATCGTTACGCACCCATTCTTCATAAATCGCAATCAGAAAGTCGCCGTAGTTTTCTGGAAATACGGTCCAGTCTGTGACTTTGATATTGGGTTCTTTTTTATCTAATGACGCCGGGCCGGCCAGATGCAACCCGTGCTGTTTGGAAGCATCATCCGGCAGGCGTTCGATAATCGGGGAAAACTGGACAAATTTGATCCCTTCGCTTTTGAAAAACCGATACACATCCAGCGGATGTCGGGCGGTATCCCGCGCCACAGACGTCATTACATTATATTCGATACCGTGTTTTTGAAGAAGTTTCAGACCTGCCATTGCCTTGTCAAAACTGCCATTGCCGCTGCGGTCACGGCGGTAGCGGTCGTGAATCTCTTTGGGGCCGTCAATGCTGATGCCGACTAAAAAATTATTTTTTTTGAGAAAATCGCACCAGGCGTCCGTCAGCAGGGTGCCATTGGTTTGCAGGGAATTAGTGATTTTCTTTTGGCCGGCAAAGGGTTTTTGCAATTCAATAACGCGTTTGAAAAAGTCAACTCCCAGCAGTGTCGGCTCTCCTCCCTGCCAGACAAATTCAACAACCGGCGTCGGCTGTGAGGAAATGTATAGGGAGATATATGAAACCAAAACAGCATCGCTCATCCGAAAGTTTTCACCTTCGCCAAACAAAGCCTGTTTTTCCAGATAAAAACAATAGTCGCAATTCAGGTTACAGACCGGCCCGATGGGCTTGGCCACCACATGGATGCCCTGAACCTCACTCTTGATCTGATGGTTTTCTGCTTTTTTATTCATTACTGCATTACTCTGTTACTCAACTCTTCCGGAAGCGGAGACAAGAACAACCGAAGCAGGCCTCCCTTTCCCAAATATCGCCGGAAAACAAACAGTACGTTGTATCCAAGCAATGCACCGGACAAGCAAATCATATTGGCCCAAACATGGTGGATATTCGCATACTGGAACACGGACATCAGGGACGGCCCAAATCCGCCATGTTCACTATGCCCCTCAAATGTTTTTTCAATCAGCAGTACAACAAAAACGCCCAAAGCGTATAAAAACGTGCGTACCAGCACGCCCACCCAGACCGGTTGAACTCGAACCCATACCCCCAGCGGGACATGTTCCAACACGAGCACGACCTTGGCCAGAACCAATGCACCGACAATCGCCTGTGACCACCCATGAAATTCGATCCGGTATTCGGCAAGGAGGAGTGTCTTGAGAGCCATCAGCATGCCAATCCACATGGCAAAGTAGAGCGTGGCCATCGCTACTGCAATGATCTCATTTTTCAATTTCTGTCTGAAGCCCATACGCAATTTCTTCCACTCTTTTTTTGATTTACGGTTTCACTTGCCCATGTACTTAATCGCCTTAATGAGCAAAGCGCTGGAGACTTTCACAAGGCCGCCAAGCGGCTTGTTCATCTCTTCGATCAGAAACATGGTGACGCCGACCGACATCGCACAGACGATATATTGAGTAATGTAGGCAGACAGTACCGACTCGTTCATCCGATAGTTTTCACCTTCGCCGAATAAGGCCTGTTTTTCCAGATAAAAACAATAATCGTAATTGAGGTTGCACGCTGGGCCAATAGGTTTGGCCACCACATGGATACCCTCAGAACCCGACAGTACGTTTTTTGGGGTGTCTTTTGGTGCCATTTCAATCACGCAACTTCAATCCAGAATCCTATCAACTGTTTTACTTTATCTCTTCAATTTCGCCAGGCCGCCACGTCTTCTCAAACCAGGGTTCCGTTGGGCCGTAAAGGCGCAGAATCGTATTCCATCCCTTGCCCGGCACAGTCTGAATCCAATTGGTCTTGTGAGCCGGTTCCTTCGGACCAAAGTAAATATCCACGGACCTATCTGCATTGATCATGAGGTCCTTCTGCTGACTGCTGACACTCGGAAATTGCTGATCCGTCTGCACCATCGAGCGGGCCTGGTTATCGTAGATAATCACCGACCAGAAGTTCTTGACCGGGATATTGGGAGGTAAATGCAGTTTATACATCTTGCCGCCGTCAAGCGGGGCGCCGTTGGCGTCCTTGCCTGTCCATGCGTATTGCGAGCCTTGGCCGACCATCTTCTCTTCCATGGCCGGGGTGACGCCGGTGGCCATGAAATAGTAGTAGATATAGGCGTCCAGATTGAGGACATCCGGCTGTGTCTGGAACCTGTAGCCGCCGATAAACGGCAATTGCCATTTGCTGTCTGCATAATAGTATGCCTCTTTCTGTCGCATTCTGAAAGCAATGGCACGTGCCGTGGCATCGCCCACCGTCGCCGCCTCGGTCAAAATCTTCTTCATCCGGGCATCGGGGGCGAACGGCTTGCCCTTTTCAATGCCTATCGAGGCATAGAAGCCCAGTCGAATGGGGTCGAGTGACTCGCTGGGCTCCTCCTGGACGACCTGGTTGAGAAGCCCCCAAAAAGTATAATCCGCCGGCGCAACCGTACAGAAATCTTTGCCGGAGACATTCACAAAATTCATCTTCGGAGGGTTGGCCGCTTCAGACAACAGATAAACCCGGGTATGATTTTTGACCAGGTCCACACCCGGCTTCGGGTCCCCGTTTTCGACAAAACTGCGCCAGGGAGCCCAGAGACTGAACGTCGGAGACTTCACAACAAAATAACCTTCAGGAATATCGCCTTTATATCCCGGAGGCAGGATCAAAAACTTGCCGCCTTGTCCCTTGTCCGGCCCCGTGAAGCCGATATCGACGACCCATCGATACCACATATCGTTGATGGCTCCGAGCACTTTGGGCGGGGCTTCGAGCACCAATGGGCCGTTGCGTAAATCAAGCCACATCCAGCTATAGGGTGTTTGGGTATTGGGAGTCAAAAAGATTGATTTTGAGTCCATCCGATTCTCAAAAATCGGGACCGTCGTGTTGGCCGGGCCTAACTTGAGAATTTCGTTGCGATTTGCAGCCTGACTCACAGGCGGGATCGCCAACAGATACGCCTGCACGGCGCGCTGGAAGTCGAGGTTGTCGTAGAGCTTCTCGACAGCGGCATCGTCAGGAAAGCCGTCGAAAAATTTCAGGGTCCCAAGACGTGTTTTCACCCTATCCGGTATCGCAATGCCCGGCGGGACGGCTGTGGTCATCTTATAGTGTTTCGCTGCCTGAGCGAAGCTCACACTGACAGTCACCGGAAGTATGCCTATGACACCGGCCATCAGACTGATTAAAAGTGTTCGTTTTAACATTGCAAATTCTCCTTTCTTTGATTTCATTTCGGGAACAGGAATTGAAACTGGAACTGTAATTGTGTATCAGATCCCGATCGGGGCGACTCGACGTTATGATACAGTTTAAAGGACGCATTCACCGGCTGGTTACCCATTTTAAAAACCCTGCCAACGCCACCGCCGATGGGAATCGTCCAGGTTTGTCTGCTGCTGTCCGTATTCCAGTTGGCGGTGATGACCGGACTGGCAGAAAGATACCAGCCGCCTTTCATGTTATAGTTCAAAAACGGCTGAATCGACGTTTGATTGACTTCGGGATCATTTCCGTAATAAGACCACAAGTGGCTGACCAAGCCGCCGTAAACCCAGGGTCCCTTGATCTGCAAGGCCACAAAGGCAGGCCCGGCCGACCAGTTATCCGATCCGAAACGATTGTCCGGGCCGGAGTTGGTGGGAAATTCCAAGTAAGGACCAAAACCGATAATCCAGTCGCCGACCTTCTCTTTGGGCGAGAAGAACCCCTGAAACTGTATATTCCCGATGCCATAATTTCGGTTCTGGTTGTCATTAAAAGGCGGCTGTTCCAGCAGTGGTATAATCGGCCGGGCAATAAAGTTCCAATCCTTGTTCATACTAAACGGCAGCACTGGCTGAATGAGAAGGACATTTTGCGTCTTTCCCTCCGGCCCTGTCTCAAAATAGGAATTCCACTGAAATGGCAGACTGATCATATCCGCCACCGGGTTCTGAGCCGCCTTGGCCAGCGCGGTTGCGTTATCCTCTTTGGCCACCTCTGCCTGTGCCGATACGGCAATAAATGCCGCCATCAATAGAACCCAGAAAAACACACTTTTTTTGCTGTGAATCATCTCTTTACTCTTTCAATTTGTGTGTTCTATTTTCATTACGTTGCAGGAAGAAAGGAGCCTAAAACCCCTTTCTTCCTGACTTTTCTTTTTACTTAGTCCGACATCGCTTTCTTATGAGCGGCAACTGCCAGGGCTTTGTTTTCTTCGGTTTTGTCTGCGGTTTTTATTTCCTTGACCTCGACGGTAACCTTCGGAATCCTGCCGGTAAACCGTGACTTGGCCTCGCTTCCGATGGTTTCGACCACCGGGGTTGCCAGGTCGATACCGACATCGGCGGTTTCGTCGGCAGAAAAGATCATCGGCTGAGTCTGTTCGATCCGTCCTTCGGCAACTTTTTGATCGTTGACAAAGAGTGTGCCCATTCCGCCCTTGCCAACGCCGCCGCCGTCATAGGCGAATTCAAAGCGGATAGTGGCCTTGCCGGGTTTGAGCTTATCTTTGGCCGCTACGGTAAATCGTTTCAGCCCCAAAAAGTTGTAGTCGTAGGCCGGCACACCGTCCTTGACATACAACGCCCAGCCGCCGAAGCGGCCGCCCTGGACAAGAATGGCGCCGTTGGCGCGGCCTTCCGGCACTTCGACCTCGGCGGTAATGGTCTTGGACTTGTTCTTGATATTCAGGAACACATTTTCCGACATTCCCGTCATCCCCTCAGCAAGCGTAATCGAGGTTCGACCGCCCATGAGGTCCGGCCGGCCGACCAACTCGGCATTGACTCGCTCAAAAACGCGATCATCAATCGGCAGCGCATGGTTCTTTTCGGCTTCCTTCAAAAACAGGGCCTGCATTTCCTTGAGCTTTTCGGGGTGCTTGGCCGCCACGTCGTTGATCAGACTAAAGTCGGTTCGGGTATCGAAAAGCTCCCAGATGTCATCGGCCAGAGGCCGGCGAGGTTTGGATTCCCATGGTGCCCGATGAATGGTTCTGGCAAACCAGCCGTCATGGTAGATGGCGCGGTTGCCGAACATTTCAAAGTATTGAGTGGTATGCCGTTCCTTCGCGTTGGCGTTTTCAAAGCTGTACACCATGCTCACCCCATCCATCGGCCGCTGTTTGACACCGTTGACCATCGTCGGCTCCGGCAATCCGGCCGCCTCGAGGATGGTGGGGGCAACGTCGATTACATGAGTGAACTGGGTACGCAATTGCCCCTTGGCCTTAAAGCCCTTGGGCCAGTGAACGGCCATGCCGACCTTAGTGCCGCCGTGGTCGGAGGCCACCTGCTTGGTCCACTGGTAGGGGGTATCCAGCGCCACCGCCCAGCCGGCCGCCATGTGCGGATAGGTCTCGGGGCCGCCCCATTTGTCGATAAATTTGAGCATATCCGGCACGGTCTCCTGCACGCCGTTGAAGTAGGTCATCTCGCTGAACATGCCGTTGCGGCCGCCTTCGGCACTGGTGCCGTTGTCGCCGTACACCAAAAAGATCAGCGTGTTGTCCATCTGGCCGGTCGCCTCGATGGCCGCGATGACACGCCCGATTTCGTAATCTGTGTATTCAAGAAATCCAGCAAACACCTCCATCTGGCGGGTGAAAAGATGTTTTTCATCTGCAGACAGGGAATCCCAGTTCGGGATGGCTTCGGGCTTGGGCGACAGTTGGGTTCCCTTGGGGACGATGCCGGACGCAATCTGACGCGCTAGGATTTCCCCACGAAGTTTGTCCCAGCCCTGATCGAACTTACCCTTCCACCTCTCGATCCATTTGGCGGGAACATGGTGGGGTGCGTGCGTGGCACCCGGCGCAAAATACACGAAGAACGGCTTGTCGGGCGTCAGGGCCTTTTGGTACTTGATCCACGCCGCCGCCTGGTTGGACATATCCATCATGAAATGATAATCCGGATCATCCGGCAATTCCACCTGGTGTACGCCATCATAGATGAAGGGCGCCCATTGATTGGTCTCACCGCCGAGAAAGCCGTAAAACTTATCAAAACCCTGCCGTGTGGGCCAGCGGTCAAACGGACCGGACGTGCTGGCTTCCCAGGCAGCCAATTCATGCCATTTGCCAAAGGCGGCGGTGCTGTAGCCGTTCAGACGCAGCGTCTCGGCTACAGGGGTAACATTTTGGGGGATCTGCCCGGTGTTGCCGGGGAAGGCCGTCCCCGTCTCGATGATGCCGCCCATGTTACAGACATGATGATTACGGCCGCTCTTGAGGGCTGCTCGCGTCGGGGATGAAACGGCGGTGGTGTGAAAGTTGTTGTAAATTAAGCCCTGTTTGGCCAGCCGGTCAAACGTCGGCGTTGAGATCGGCCCGCCGTAGGTGCTGGTCCCCGCAAAGCCAAGATCATCCACCAGCACGATCAGCACATTCGGTGCGCCGTCGGGGGCCTTGACCTCAAAACGCGCAGGGGGCGTTGCGTTACGCACATCAAGCACGTTGCTCGGTGCAATTTTCGGTTCCGGGATCGGAAGCGTTGTGCGGTCCAGCGTCGTCTGCCCGGTAACCGAAGCGGCAAACATCGTTCCTATACCGCCAATAGACAACCACTTTTTGGAGTGTTCTGCTGATTGTTTCATAGCCTGGTCCATTTCTGTATTTGAATTTTCCTTATCCCTATCGTTTTGTATATGGGATTTAACCCTATCAAAAATCTATCTTCGCCCGCAGTCCGGCAATATAAGCCGTATCCACGCGGTCACAAGTCGTTGACGGCGGGGGTCGCGACCCAGCCGGCGTCCACGCCGCCGGGCAGCATCTGTCCCGCGTCTTCGCCCACTTCCGCATCGATGAGTCTGTTCAGCTTGGCATTCATAGCCGCCAGAAGCTCCGCGTGCTTGTTTGGCTCCAGTGCGAGGTTGTTGACTTCGTTGGGGTCATCCTGAAGGTCAAACAGCTCGACATCATTCAGTGCAAACAAGTCCTCGATGGACTCGGGGCGGTTGTGCTGTTTGGGAGAGAAGTATCGCGTGAACTGATAGCGGCCGTCAAAGACGCTGCGGATCGCGCCGCGCTTGGACATATCCGGACGCAGACCAGATTCCTTAATTTTCGCCGCGTTACCCTGCTTGACCATATCGCGAGCCTTCTGCAGGAAGTTGCCGTCCAGCGTAGCGAACATATTGAAACAGAACAGTTGGCCGTCGCGCACCGCGTCGAAACGCGCCTTTTCCGGAGCGGCCAGCACGCCGGAGAAGTCCTTGCCCGGCAGTTCCTTGACGATTTCCGCCTTCTTGTCCATGCTTGCGTTGGTCAGCGAAACCAAGGTCGGCGCAAGGTCTAAGTGTGAGGTTACGGCCTTGCATCGCTTGCCGCCCGGATGGGCCGGATGCGCCACGATCAGCGGCACATTGTTTTGTTCGCGGTAGGAGGTTGCGCCCTTGCCGCTCAATTGGTGCGCGCCGCTAAGTTCGCCATGGTCTGAGGTCAATATGACGATGGTGTTGTCGGCAAGCCCAGTGGCTTCCAGTTCGTCGAGCAGGGTGGCAATGTGGCGATCCATGTCGCGCAGACAGTTGAGATAGAAATTGTGCCGTTTGCGCCATCGCCAGGGTTCGGTCGCCGGAATTGGCCCAGTCATAACATCGTTGCCGATATTGTAGTCGGTGTGCGCCGCGGGTCGGCCGGGCGCATTAACCGCTTGTAAAAAGCTGGCGGGAAGCTTGAAATCCCATTGTTTGGCATAGAGCGTATGCGCTGGATCGCGGGCGATGTGTGAGAGAATGTTTTTTTCCTGGACAGGTTCGCCCGGCCGGTCGGTGTTGTAGAACATCACGTCGTGCGGGTTGACCAGGTTCACCGCCAGAAACCACGGCTTGCTCTGCTGCTTGAGTTCCGCCGCCCGCCCGTGCAGCCAACTGGCTGCCGAGGCGGCAATCATACCGTCGTGCAGGTAGCCGCCCTGCGTATGCCCAATGATATCGCCGATCCCAAGATAATCGGAAAATCCATAGGCCTCCATCTCTTTGGTGAATATCTTTTCGGGCGCCTCGAGCTTGTTGGCGGTTTCGAACTCGCGGGTCAAGTGCCACTTTCCCTTGTAGGCGGTGTAGTAGCCGGCGTCGCGCAGCATGTGTCCGACCGTCTTGATCTCGGTGGACATACTCTGAATCCAGGGGAAGTTGGTATTGTCGAACATCCGCGTCTGCTGGATGTGGCGGCCGGTATAGATCACGGAGCGTGAGGGGGTGCACACGCAGGAGTTGATGCGGTGATTCTCGAACACAACGCCCTGCTTGGCCAGCCGCTCGTGCGCCGGCAGGCGGAAACCCCGCGGCAGTTCATCCGGACGGAAATAGCGTTCCTGATCGGTCAGGATAAACAGGATGTTGTACGGGCTGTCCGCCGGTTTGCGGGGTGCAGAACCTGACGAAGCCCCGACCGCCATCGCCGGAGGTGTCGGCAAAAGGCCGCTCATGGCCGTTGCCATGGCGCCTGTGCCGGCGGTCTTGAGAAACTCGCGGCGCGTTGTGCCGGCGGCGGATTGTTCGGCGTTTTTCATACCTCGTTGTTCCTTGTGGTTTGTACTCATCGAACTTTTCTCCTTTCATGTTTCTGTCAGGATTCATAAATACCAAACCATTCGCTATTGATCAAAAATCTATCTTCGCCCGCAGTCCGGCAATATAAGCCGTATCCACCCGTTCGCTGCTCGGTTTAACAATTTGAAAATCAGGCGTGATATGCATCCATTTTGTCAGTTCAAAATTATAGAAGACTTCAAAGGTCTGTGTGTCGCGAGAGATTCGATCAATAACGCTTCCAAATTCATCGGAAATCTGCATATAATTATAAAGGATACCCCAGGTGTCGTTGTCCCGGCCATGGATCATGCCTTTGCCGCCCAGCCCGGCCCCATAGAGGTTGGAGATAGGGTTGGTCTTATCGTCGGCAAAGCCCAACCGGCCCAAAAATCCGAATCCCTGCAATTCATCTTCTTTCTCGGTGTAAACATATTGATGCATATTGTACATCAGGCACCAGGAATCGTCCCTTTTGTCCAATGTCACATTCTCGCCCAGCAGCCAATCAAGGAAAAGCCGTGAATCCTGGTCCAGCAGCGTAAAATCCTTCGTGCTGTAAGTACCGGCAAAAAGATGACCGCCGGGCTTATCGAAGAATCGTGAAGGTTGACTAAACGTAACCATAAAGACTTGTCCATCCTCAAAATCTTCATTAAAACCGCTGGTATCCGGCATACCGTTGGCGCCCAGTACATTCACTGAAAGAATGGATGGGGCTTTGACGGTAACATCCGGAAAAAATACCACGGCTCCACCGCCCAACGCCGAAATCGGAACAGTCCGGTAGGCAACCGGTTGAACCGTATTGCCCAGACTCATAAATGTTGTTTTACCTTCGCCGCCGTTAAAGGGTGTCTCCATAAAACCGTTGAAGGTATTAATCTTGCCGAAATAGACCGCAAGACTTTCCGAGAGGAATTGAGTGTACTTCACTTGACTGACGGCGACATCCCGATAATCAGGCAGCGGCAATACTCCATCCATCGTAACAGGGACCATCGCGCCGGTATCCGTGTTGATGAATTCTCCAAACTGATGCTGAAGCTGTACATCCACAAACGCCCCCTCCCAGAGCCCCATTTTTTGAAAATCAAAGTTGATTCTGTAATCCATCAGGCCGCCATATTTCCAGCTCTGATTGGTCCCGCCGCGCAGCACCCCCTGATAATACTGAGTGGCCGTAATGTCAAAGGTGACGCCATGTTCGGCAAGTTTTGTGCGTTCTCCCCACCAGTCCCCGGTCAATTTTGTACCCTTGAAATCCGTCGTTTCCGTAGAGGCATTCGCACTGACACCGAGCCAGCAAACTGCCGTCATCAACAGAAACACACTCATTCGACCCATCACTAATCTTTTCATAAACTTCCTTTCCTTGATTGGCGGGCTCAACTTATAGTTCAGCAGAGTCAAGTCCTGTTTCGTTATCCGGTTAATTCCTGTGTTCATAAAATACTTCATTGGAAATCAAAAAGCAAAAAGAATGTTATGCGATGATAACCAAATTGTTTCAAGGGCGAAACGGCATTATCTGGGGTTTCTTCCTTTTTGCGATTATTTTCGCACTTGGTCAAGCCGATATTGATTTTAAGGACAAAATCGGTTATAATATGCCAATTATGGTACGACCTATGAAAATCGACAATCAGAAACAAAATCGCCGAGGCCTGCCCAAAGCGGCAGCCCTCGTCCTATATGTGTCGATTTTATCGGTATGTTATGCCCAATATGGTCCCGCAATCGAGCCGGCCGCCCTCGATTATATCGGCCTGCGAAAACTCGTCCTGCAAGACCCCAACCTCACCGGATCAGGTGTCACTATTGCATCTATCTGCCGAAGCATGACTTACACCAACGGCAGACCGCAAGGCGATTTCCATTTTAACATGAAGCATCAAAGCCTCATCGGTGCAGATGTTCTATTTGAAGACAATTCCGATGGCAATTCAGGTATTTCCGCTCATGCCACCGCTATTGGCGGGATATTGCTGGGATTAGACCCGCAAGGCTATCACCCCCAAACAGGCGATTTCTTTTATGTCGGCGCCTGCCCCGATGCCTCTGTTCAGGCGTTTGAATTCTGGCGGTTTGTGAGTCTGTATATCTACGGCAAAAGACCCTTTGATGCTGATATAATGACACTTAGCCTCGGCGAAGTCTTTGCAGATTGGTGGACACGCGGCATCGAAAAATTAGCCGCCGACAAGGGCTTGCTGGTCTTTGCCGCCGCTGGCAACGGCAAAAATGTCTATGACCCGCTGCTCTACCCTGCCGCCGGCACAAACACGATTGCCGTCGGTGTTATCAATGCCGCGTTGGACACCAATACTGGTTCGAGTTTGTCCGTCTTTTCTGTACCCTCGTCTGACCATTCCAGTACGGGGCCGACTGCTGACAAACGCTGTAAACCGGACATTGTCGCTCCGGGAACCTGTTTAATCCCAAGTCCTGATTCTGAAATCGGTTATGATATACAAGCTGACTGGTCAAGTCTGGCGACCCCGATGACGGCCGGCGCTGCCGCCCTGCTCTTACAAAAAGCCAAACAAGACCCTGCTCTTGCCGATGCGGTCAGCCAAAACGGCGGAAATTGTGTAATCAAAGCCATTTTAATGTCGGCTGCCAACAAACTGCCCTACTGGCACAAGGGCAATCCGGGAACGCAGGACGACCACAATACCCCCTTGGACTTCACTCAAGGTGCCGGTGCGGTGGACATCGAAAGGGCACATCGAATTCTTGTCGCCGGCAAAGCTGATTTTCGCAAAACGAACCCAATTGGCTGGGATAACAATACGCTTGCCCCTGATAATCCTGTGAAGATCTATCCGGTATCCATCCCCCCTGCCGGCCGGATAACCATTACGCTCAATTGGAATACGCATTATGGCGATGTATTTCCATACAAACCTATCCAAAGTCTGGATAATAACTTACGGCTTGAACTGTGGGCGATTGACCCAACCGACCCCAACCGCAATACAATGCTGGATTATAGCGACAGCCGATATGACAATGTGGAACATCTGTTTGTGCAAAACGAACCCAATTTTACCGAATACCAGATTGTCGTGCGGTATAGCGGAGATTCTAACTCCTTATCCGCTCAGAAGTTCGGGATAGCCTGGATGGCCGGCAACGACGCCGGCGGCAATAACCCCTGGTGGTATGACCTCAATAGTGATGGCAAAATCGACACAACAGACAAACTGATTTGCTTTGTTCTCGATAGGAAAATGCAGGATTATCTCAGAAATCCGCAAAACAAGCCTTTTTATGTCTCTGATGACCGATTAGAGGTATTGACAGCCGAATGGGAACTCTGGAAATCCTACCTCGCCGATTGGAATTATCTGCTCGCAAATATAGAAATAGACGGGTAAGCACAAGTAAGCATTCAGCGTATCGGATGATCTATGGGACCTGATTCCATTCAAATGGCGTATCATTGACCGACTTGACCTCTGCCCGCGTCAACTGCCATCGCCCTTGGTCTTCTTTGGCAAATGCCATACTGACGCTAACAAAATACATGCCCCCGCCGGTAACCGACTCTTTGGGGTCGGGAAATATCGCCATATCCAGCAGGCAATCCGCCTGTTTGCCCGCCACATTGACCGTCAGCGAACGGAAATGAATCGTTTGCAGGGCAATCAGCGCAAAGGTGGACTCCAGACGGCGCAGCAATGCCGCCTTGTTCGGGTGAGCGCTGTCGCGGTACTGCGATGAGATGTATGGCTTCAGCAGCGAGGCGTCGGCCTGGACAGCGGCTTGGGAACCGATGTCGATGATATGCCGTATCTGCTCATTGTCCGTCTTGAAGACATAATCTATGCCGAACGCCCCGACGGCAATCGCAATGCCGGCCAGCAGTATCGGCAGCCCCTTTTCAGATGTGGTGTTCTGCCGCATCCAGCCGCCGACAACCATCACGACGATGCCCATTATCATCAGCAGCCAGGGGTGTTCCAGCGGATTAAGCATAAGTTTGCCGCTATACCTTGTAGGTTTTTCGACACAGCCGCTCATTGCCCGCTGTATCGGTCAAATCCTGCCGCAGCGAGGTTAGCGTGATATAGCCGGCCGCCAGAGCCGTCGTATCCGTCCAGTTGTTCGGGTCGTGCGTATCGCGGTACTTGCCGCCGGTCAATCGAAATATCATCTTGTCCGAATCCGACGACATATAGGATTCGTCAAAACCCGTCGTCGATTGCGGAACGACTTTGACGCCGGCGACAGGTTTGACGGACAATCGCGGGATATTGATGCTGACGACCTGGGCGGTCGGCAGCGGTAAAATCTGCTCGATGACCCCAAACGCCGCGGCCGCCGCCTTATCCACATCAAACGGCTCATCATACGAAGCGCTGACGGCAATGGCGGGCAGTTTATAAAACGCCCCCTCAATGGCGCCTGCTACCGTCCCCGAATAAAAAACATTGATGCCGACATTGGCACCGTGGTTCATCCCCGATACGACCAAATCGACCGGCTCTTTGGGGCTGATGAGTTCTTTGAGCGCCAGTTTCACACAGTCGGCAGGCGAGCCGCCGATGCTGTAGCCGGAGAAACTGCCGACAATCTCGATGGATTGACAGGTGATTTCATCCAGCGTTATGCTATGGCCTGCGCCGGACTGAACATCGGACGGGGCGGCGACGGTAACCCGCCCCAGTTTGACTAACTGCCGGTACAACGCCGCGATACCCGGTGCGAAAATCCCATCATCATTGGTCAACAGTATGTGCATTCGATTTCCTATTAGAGTTTATCTTGTTTCATTTGCCTTACTACTGTACTCCATATCAGGCAAAAAGTCAATTGACCGCTTTGCCGCAATCCCGTATAATTTGCCGTATGATTTTCTGCCAACCATACGATTCGATGCGGCATCGCATCATGACCCGGCAACAGGTGCGGGATTTCGACGCACAGGCAATCGGGACGCTGGGCATACCTGGTGCGGTGCTGATGGAAAACGCAGGACGAGGTTGTGCCGAGGTCATCGCGGAAATGATGGATACCGCAGGCACGAAGAAAGTGACGCTGTTTTGCGGTTGCGGCAACAACGGCGGCGATGGATTTGTCATTGCCCGCCATCTGCACAATCTCGGCTTTGAACCGCTGACGGTATTGTGCGGTTTGGAACAGAAACTGACCCCCGACGCCCGCACGCACTATGAGATTCTGGGCAGAATGAAACTGCCGGTAATCCATTTAGATTTGTCGAAATCGGAGATTCTCCACCAGGTACGGACGGCGGCGGCAGGCAGTTCGCTGGCCGTGGACGCCCTGTTCGGCACCGGCTTGAAAGAGGAGTTGTCCTGTCCGTATATCCAGGTAATCACGGCAATCAACGCCCTGCACATCCCCATCCTGTCGGTCGATATTCCATCGGGATTGGATTGTGATGCAGGTATCCCCCTGCCGGTTTGCATCAAGGCTGCGGCGACGGTCAATTTTGTCGCGGCAAAGACAGGTTTTTTCGCCCATCCCGGTACGATGGAAATCATCGGCGATCTTTACATCGCCTCCATCGGCATCAATCCCCCACCGCCGAATGAACACACCCCTCCGGCGGATGAACCCGCATAGAATCAGCTATGGGGCGGCCAGCGCCTTTCGCTGCTCGCTGATGCGTTCTATTTTTTCCAGTAATTCGCTCAAATCAAACGGCTTGATAATATAATCTGAAATCCCGCAGGCGGTCGCCCGATTGACATCCTGAGCCTGGCTGCGGGCAGTCAGCATAATCACGCAGACATTTGCTCCCCACGGCTGCTTGCGGAGGGTTTCCAGCATTTCCAGCCCGTTCATAATCGGCATAATCACATCCAGCAGTATCACATCCGGCATTTCCTGCTGCGCCAGCTTCAAACCATCGCTGCCGTTATACGCTGTGCAAACCTCAAAATCATTCATTTCCAGCCGGTCTTTGAGCGTCTGAACGATATTCGGTTCATCATCCACGACCAGCACTTTAACCTTCTTTGCTTTTCGTTTTAATCCAAAAAAATCAAACATAAACCGTCTCCCAATGATTTCCAGGTTTCCATTTTAGTATCCGGCCAGTACAGGCCCGCAATTTTCTTTGGCCGCATCTATCAACTGATTCTCATCGGCAATATCGCCAGGCCAGATGCACCGTCCCAACATCGGCACAATTGGGATATCGGTGAACTGCTTTTTCAGCAAATTGACAAGAAATACTTCAATTTTATTCTGGATGTGTTCTATTGCCTTATGGCTTCCAGCCTGAACCATGACGACCAGTTCCGTGTCCGATAACTGCATCGCCAAATCGGTCTGCGTGGTGATCCAAAATCGAACCTGTGTCAACACATCCCGGATGATTTTGCCGGCTGCCTGACGAAGCGGAATTTCACTCTTGTCCCGCATCTCAAACCGTACTACCAGCGCCCCCAGATGCCGATTGTTCTGTCTTGTCCCGCTAATGGCTCTCTTTAAATATGAATTCAGAATTTCCTCGCAATTGCCTTTAGGCAGCGAAAAGAAGAATCGGCTTCCTTTTCCTGGTTCACTTTCGACCCAAATAGAACCGCCGTGCATCGCGACAATACCCTTACAAATGGCCAATCCCAGCCCATTG
>CAZICJ010000005.1:0-72749 GCA_964537635.1 uncultured Pirellulales bacterium | reverse complement strand
AAAGCGATGTCCCTTTTTTGCAATATGCCAACGCATTTAACGGATGAACCAAAAAGATTGGATATTGTCGGGCATTAGAGCAGATTTGCCTGATACCACTCGATTGCACGATGGAGTCCGGTCTGGAAATCGACGATGGGTTTGTAGCCGATGACCTGGCCGGCCAAATCGATGGAGGCCAGCGAGTGTTTGACATCGCCGGCACGAGTTGGCTTGTAGGCCGGCTTGACATCTCGATTGGTGTAATGGTTGATTAAGTCAATAATCTGATTGACGGTGATTCGCTGTCCGCAGGCGATATTGACAATCTGGCCTTCGGTTTTTGGGGCGGCGGCGGCCAGCAGATTGGCATGGATGACATTGTCGATGAATGTGAAGTCTCTGCTTTGTTCACCGTCGCCATAGACGACCGGCGAACTATTTTTCAAAATGTGCGTAACGAAGGCCGGAATGGCTGCCGCATACTGGCTTGTGGGGTCTTGATAGGGGCCAAAGACATTGAAGTAGCGAAGTGAGATGGTTTGCAGCCCATAGACTTTGTAAAAGACGCTGCAATAATACTCGCCGAACAGTTTTGCCGCTGCATACGGGGACAGCGGCGAGGTCGGCATGGATTCAATTTTGGGCAGGGAGGGGCTGTTGCCATAAGCCGAGGAACTTGCCGCGTAAACAAACCGTTTGATTTTTGCATCCCGAGCGGCAACCAGCAGATTAAAGGTCGCATCAACGCAATGCTTGTGCGTCGTGGCGGGGTCATCCACGCTTCGCGGTACGGACGGCACTGCACCTTGATGCAGCACCACATCGATATCCTTCATTGCGGCGGCGGCGATATCCGGTTGGCCCATATCTGCTTCGATGAAGTCGATTTTGTCGAGGATGTCGGCCAGATTGGAACGCTTGCCGGTAATCAGATTATCGATGACCCGGACATAGGCACCCTGGGCGACTAATTTTCTGCATAGATTGGAGCCAATAAATCCGGCGCCGCCTGTTATTAAAAACCGCTGCATTGGAATTACTTTTTTTGTGCCGATTACATCGGCTGGTCAAGCTGTACCCGCTGATATTCCTGATAGGAGCGGTAGATTTCACGGAAATAGCCGCCCTTGAGGCTCTTGACGCCCATCAGGACGGTTCCGACGGTGTTGGCTCGGACATCCTGGAGTTCGCGGAGAATGCGCTGAGCGGCGCCGCGGCGGGTTCCATCAGCATTAAAGACCAGCAGAGTCCCATCCGCCTTTCCTGCCAGGATTTTGGCATCGCTGACCAGCAGCGCTGGGCCGTCGATGATGATATTGTCATACCGCTGCCTGCACTGATCCAGAAGCTGCTTCATCCGGGGGCTATCCAGCAATTCGGCGGGGTTGGCCGGCAGGGGGCCGCTATCAACAACATCCAATCCCTCAATGCCGCTGGGACGAAGAATATCCTTTGCATCCACACACTGTCCCATCAGATAATTACTCAAGCCGTAGTCGGCATGTTCAGCCAGCGACCCATTGGTTTTGGTGCGGGGGAATAAGTGTCCTGCCGTCGGTCTGCGGAAATTGGCGTCTATCAGCAGCACTTTTTTGTTTTCGGCCAGCATCGTGTTTGCCAGATTGATGGCTACGCAGGTCTTGCCGTCTCCGGAGCCGGGGCTGGTAATCAGAAGCGTTTTGTGTTCTTCGCCGGAAGCGCCGGACATTTTGAGATTGGCTCGAAGCTGGCGATAACACTCACTGATGATGGTATAAGGCGCCTGACGAACGATATGGGACAACTCGACGCCTTCGGCATCCTTGTCATCGTCGGCATGGCAGATGGTTCCCAGCAGCGGACTTCTCAGGTGCCTTCCTACATCGCTGGGGCTTCGCAGCAGGTCATTGGTCAGTTCCACCGCGAAAGCCAGCCCCAGTCCGGCCAGCAGTCCCAGCATAAATCCGGCCGGCAGAAATAATTGAAATTTGGGAAAACTGGGCCGATTTGGTATGGCGGCGCGCCCCAGACTCTGCATCTTGCTGATCAAGGGGTCCATATAGAGCGAATTGAGTTTTTCGATATAGGTGTTCATTTCCTCAACGAGTTTCAACTCTTCTTTTCGTTTGTTCTCCAACAGCGCGTAAGTTGACCGTATATTATCAATTTCCTTGTATTCGGCCTGAGCCTGCTGGAGCTGTTTGGTGGCGGTATCCATTTGCTGTGTCAGCGCGGTCATCTGATCTTCCGCACTGCGGTAATTGGATTTTCGCGTAATATCGGCGATTTCATTTTGCCGTTTGGCAAGGTCATCATACATGCGTGCCAGAGCATCCTGTGTTTGTTTAACGACGCGGTGTTCCGACCCGAACCGAGTTAATTGCTGAGCCAGAACCGGTTCCGTATTGGCAATTGTTTGGCGAATATTAAGGGCAATGGGGTCTTGTTCCATCTGCTCGCGAACCACTTCGTCAAAGGTTTCATCGAAGGCGCGTTTCTTCAATGTGGCAATAATGCTTTCCAGGCTGGCTCTTTGCGATTCCAACTGACTGGAACTGTTTTCCAGATCGCCCAGACGATCATCCATATAGTCCCGAAAGCTCTGATTTTCCGATAAATTCAGCCGGGCAAACCGTGATCCCGAGCGAATACCCGCCAACTGAGATTCGATACCGCGAAGGCGATCCTGGACGGCGGCGAGCTGGCTCTTTCTTTCAATTAATTGCGACGTGATGGTTCCCCTGGCCAATTCACGCTGTTCATTGATAAACAGGGCTACCATCTCATCGACGATTTTGGCGGCTTCGGTGGGGCTGCTGCAGGTCATCGAAAGTTGAATGAAATTATAATCGCGGGGCGCCGAAGCAATCATCTTTTTCTGGAGGTCTCCCAGTGCGGCCAGGGTGGCCTTGGCCATATTGGTTGGTTGTCCTGTTTCATCCAGCTGCGTAAAACTCTTGAACCAAGCCGTGTCGCGTATAGCATCCTGCTGAATGAGCCTTTCGAGCATACCCTGCTGTGTCATCAATGCCGACTTGGTAAAACGGAACTGGTAATAGGTTTCTTTTTGAGGCTGCCCTTGTCCAAAGGTCATTGGGTCGTCGTTAATCGGGGGCAGTACCTCAATGTTTGCGGTAGCGGTAAATCTCGAAGACGTTCGCGCCAGGCCGAAATAAGCGGCTGCGGCAATAATGACTCCGCCGATAGTGAACAGCGCTATCATCCATACATGCCGCCGCAGGATGGCGACAATTTCTTTGGGCGTTATCGTCTGAGCTGCGGCGCTGGGCTGCGGCATCGGCCTCGGCGGTTGTCCGCCGGACAAGGTACTGATTGTTCGCTGTATGTTCTGATTCATGCATGATTCTCCTTTTATCGGCAATCCCGCATCAAACAGGGCTATTGAAGCTCCTGTAGTTTTTTGGTAAGTTCATTTTTTTTCTGAATCGGAATGTCCGGTAAGGCGATTGCTTTCTGGTAGGCATCGCGAGCCAGCTCATTTTTTTGCTGTCCTTCGTATGCCATTCCGAGATGGCGATAGGTATCCCACGGTATTGGATCGCTGTTTAATTCAAAAAGCTGTATGGCTTGCAGAAGGTACGGTTCCGCCTGGGCATACTGTCCTTTTTTGCACAGTACAAAGGCGTATGTATCAATAAAGACCGGGTTGTCCGGCGCGGCCTGATACACTTTGCGTGCATACTGTTCAGCCGTATCGAGCTGCTGGCCTGCGTCTGCAAACATAAACGCCATATTATTCATAACGCTCAGATTGTCAGGCTGCTTTTCCAAGATGGCCTTCAAGGGTTCAATTGCCTGATTGAAATAAGCCTTATCTTCTGTTTTGGAATAGGCCATCAGCAGCGTATTGGACTTGCGTGTCAGCAGTTCCAGCCAGACGGGGCTGTTGACCGGCGCCGTTTTAAGACATTCGTCAATGTGTGCGGCTGCTTGATTGTACTGACCATCCTGTTCGGCCAGGAATGCCAGCATCAGCCTGGCCGGGATGTAGCCGGTCCGGGCGGCAATTTTCTCCTTACACCATACCTGAACCGGTTCATCGCCAAGGGCTTTGCGCATGTTTTCCAGGCAGGTATAAACATAGCTCTGATTGTTGGCGGCTTTTTCAATTGCCTTAATAAAGTATTCCAGAGATTTTTCCCGCTGCCCTATCTGGGACTGGAGAATTCCCATTTGCACGTATGCCGCGACACCGATAGGGCTGTCGATATATTTTGCGGCAATCGCCATTGCGGCGTCATGTTGTCCGGCAGCCGAGAGAGCCTGGATATAATTTTCCAATGCAGCGGGATTGCCCGAACTGCCCGTACTGCTAAGCGTCCATGCTTTTTCAAGCAGTTCCAATGCACGAGGATAATTTTTTTGCTGCAGATAAAACAGGCCGGCGCGTGTATGGAAAAAGACATCCTGCGGATATCTTTTCAGCAGATTGTCAAAAAACCGCACGAGGTCGGGCGTTCTTTTATCTCTGGCATAAAGCTGTTCCAGCATCGTGTACATCTGGAGCGGGGGCCGGGGGTCGTTTAATCCATTGACCAGTTCTCCAATAGCCACATCCTTATGGCCGTTCTGGGAATAGACGATTGCCAGTTCCATCCGCACGGTCGGGTCGGGTTTTATCGACAGGCTTCGCTGAAACGCGCTGATCGCCTCTTCGGGCCGGCTGAGATACCGATAGAGGCGGCCTTTGAGTCTCCAGGCCCCGGCGTCATTGGGGTTGGCATCTGTAAATTGTGAGCACAGTTTCATTGCATCGTCCAGTTTGCCGTTGGACATTTCTATCCACGCCTGAAACAGCAGGGCGCGAGCATCGTTGGGCTGGCTGGCACGGAAAGCTTCCAGCTCTTTTTGAGCGGATTGTTGAAGCCCGGCATCCAGGAATTTTTGGATGAGCCGTAAATTCTGTTCCGGGGTCAGTTCGATTTGTGCCAGGGTGTCCAGATATTGCTTCATCTTATCCCGCTGGCCCAGTCCTTCGGCCGTCAGCGCCAATCCTTCGACAATGTCCGCATCCTTTTGTTTTTCAGTGTACAGTTTGTCAAGGATTGGGGCGGCTTTGTCATATTGGCCTGCCGATAGATAGAACCGCCACAGTGCTTCGGGGTTGTCTTTGAATGTTTCTTGTGCCTTTTGGGGCTGATTGGTGAGCCGGAAAAATTCCGCATAGGATGCAGCAATTTGCGTGTTGGCAGGTTCCATCTGATATGCTTGTGCAAAGGCGCTGCCGGCGATTTCCAATAGAGCGCCCCGTTTGGCGTTATCGGTTTGCTGCAATGCCTGCCGCATCGCCATACTGCCCAGCAAAAGAGCATTGGTCGCGGTCGGATTATTTTTCAGCATTTCCTGCTGGGTTGCTATCGCCTTATCCGGGTCGCGTAAGCTAATGATTTCAGCATAAACGTTCTGCAATTGGGTGTCTGTGGGATTCAACATCATTGCCAACCCAACAGCCCGTTCGGTTTCAAGGAGCTGGTCGGGTGTTGTTTTGTTGCCGAGCTCACGATTCCGTTGAAAATAAACGGACGCTGCCTGGCGGGCGATGGTTCCATCAAGCGGCTCGATTGCCTGAGCTTTGCGGATGGTCTCTGTCGCCTGAGCCCAGTCTTTTTGAAGCCCATACACCTGGCTTTTCAGAAGCATCGCATAAGTCATCGTCGGCTTGATCACCAGGCATTCGTCCAGACGCCGCAGGGCGGCAGGGTAGTTTTCTTTGGCGATTTCCAGTTGGGCTGCCATCAGATTGCCGTCGCATCCATCCGGATTCAGCGAACGAGTTTTGGAAAACAGGTCTTCAGCTTCCTTGATGCGTTTGTTTTCAGTATAAAAAGCCAGCAGTGTTGTAATCAGTTCGGGTTTATCCGGATGTTCCTTGTAAGCGGCCTCCAGTTCCTGGCTGGCCTGGTCTTTTTGATTGTTCGAAAGGAAATACTGGCTCAAAGCCAAAGACCGCTTTACCGGGTCTTTGATTGCCCGAATGGCAGTTTCATAGAGTTCTTTGCGTTTTTCGAGAGAGATGTTTTTCGGATCCGGCTGCTGGGTTTGCAGTTTCAAAAATTCCAGCAAGGTATCACCGGGATTATAAGCCAGATAGGCGTCGACCAACGAGACCGCTTCGGACAGTTTGTCCTGGCCGATCATATCCCGGCAGATGAAAGCGACCATTTGCGAGTCTAGATTTGGGGATTTTTGGCCGATAAGATTTTGCAGCAGCTGGCTTATGGCGGCGCGTGTTGCATTAATTTTGGTTGTGTCTGATTCGGAGGCATCTTGCCCCGGTGCAGTCTGCATGGCCAGAAGCTGATTGAGAATATAATAATTGGCCGTTAATTTTAGTTCTGCCGTTGTGGTGTTTTGCTCATCCATCCTGTCCAGCACCTTTTTGGCCGCGGCATATTCCTGAGCGGCAATCAGCGCCCGTACTTTTATTTGCTGGGTTCTATCCGTCTGGCCGTATATCGCGACATAGGAATCCAATGCGGATATCGCCGATGCGGCGGCGCGCAGGGTGATCATTGTATCAGCATAATCCAAAATTGTCTGCGGTTTATCAATGGCGATGCTGTTTTGGTTGAACAGCGCTTTTTCAAAAAATTCCCGCCGCAGGCCGGTCTGTCCCTGTTTGCCGGCCAGGGTTGCCAGGGTATAGCAAAGATAGGAATCAATCGTTGACACTTGATCCGGCCGGTCCTGGGTTTTGGCCTGCTGATAGGCTTTATTGAGCGTCCGAAGAGCCTCTTGCTCTTTGCCTTCCAGCAGAGATTTTATGCCATCCCATTGCAGGGCGACAATATTGTCCGGACTGCCGGCCATTTGCGACAACTGGCGAATCGACCCAAGGGCTTTGGATTTATAAGGAGCCGCGGCGGCATCGTCTTTTTGCTGCTGCAGCGCCAGAGTCCTGTCCGTGTACATTCTTGCCAGATAGGTCAGGATGGCAAAACGGTTCTGGGTGCCGATGTATTCTTTAGGCCCGCGGGCGGATTGAACATCGGGCAGATGCATCGCGGCTTGCGCCGCTGCAATCGCCTGGTCTGTGAGCGTTGGGTCTTGCAGGAGATTACCAAGGCGATTTTTCAATATTGCCAAACGCAACTGGTAATTGACATTGTCCGGGGCGGCTTGAATGGATTTTTCAGTCGCGGCGATTGCGGCATTGATTTCATCCTGACGATTCATTTTACCGTGCAGATCATACGAGGTTGACAATACCGCCCATAATTTATCGGATTCGTGATAAAGCTCTGTCTGCTTTCGGATTTCTTCGCGCAGCGGTTCGAGAAGGTTGGGGTCCTGCTGTGCTTCTGAAAGGCGAGTCTGGAGATAATAGGCTGCGGCGGTTCCCTTGTCCGATGCGGCGATGGTCGCTTCCTGCAGTATTGCTTTTGCGGACGCCAGAGCGGTCTGGCGCGCGTCGGCTATCTTTTTGGTGTCATCCAACTCGCCTTGAACCATGGCCAAGTCGGCAAGATATCGATAAATGTTCACATCGTCCGGTTTTTGCAGTTTTAATGAATCCAAAATGGCGCGGGCTTTATCGATGTTTTCCTGCGGATTGGTTACGCCGCCATGGCGCACCAGTTCCACATTGGCTCTCGCGTTGGCCAGCAGAACGGAGACATCCTCTGGCTGTGCGGTTTTTTTGAATATGGCCAGCAATTTCGCTGACTGCTCCTCTACGGATTTCCATGCCATCGGGTCGCCGCTGGTATCGGCCATCGTATAAAAGTAGTCCATTAGTTTTCGACGGGACAGGACATTGTCAGGGTCGATCGTGGTAATTTGATTCCAGCAGCCCAGCGCCTTGCGCCAATTGGCTTCGTGCTGCGGGTCCTCAATTAAGTGAAATTCTGCAATTTCAAACAGGATATCTTTTTTTTGCTGATCGATTTTGTTGTAGCCGAATGCTTTGCCGTAATAACCTTCGGCGTCTTGGAAATTCTTGTTCTCTTTAGCCTGGCGGGCAAGGGTCAGGCAGCGGTCTGGATCGCGGTCGCGCAGATATCGCACTCCGACAAAACCGGCGCCAATGATGCACACCCCCAAAAAGGCAAGGAGAATCGTTAAGACTTTTTTATTCAGTTTTTTTGCCATAATATTATCCTGATAATCAAATTTAGTTAGCGGCTTGGTTATTGGCCTTTTCCCAGTCCGGCCAGTGGTCTTCTTCCAGTACTGGCAGCGTGCGGGAAAGCATCTTTTCTGTGGCTTTCAACGCCTCTTGCTGGTTCGGATAGGTTAGACCGCCGTAGGATTGACCAAAAAATTTCCACTCTACCTTACAAAAGTAGGAGTATTTACCAAAAAAATTGCTCCCTAAAATCGTGCGTGTAGTTGTCCGGTCGCCGGCATAGATATTGTTGGCGCGAAACAGATACTGTACCGAAAACTCGATTTCATTGCCCATTCCTTTTTTATCCGTATAGCCAAACAGGAGATATTGAAAATCTACTGGTTTTGTCCTGCCGGGCAGGGCGACGGACAGCGTTTCTGCGGAAATTCGCCGATTGCCGCCGCCGACATAGCACTCATCCGGCACATGCGGTACCATATCCGGATTGCCGGTATAATATGTTATGAACAGCGAGCAATAGCGAACCGGGCTATTTTCCGCAACATCCGGGTCTTCTATTGTCCATTGCAGATATTCTTCTGTGCCAAGGCTTTCCAGGATATCCCGGCTGGCTATTTTTTGTTTATTTAAGACCTTGTAGGGTTCAAGGCGTTTCTCATCCATTTCCGAGAACGGCTTTTTCAAGGGGATGGGCAATTTGACAAAATGCAAGCCCAGTTTTTCAATGACAACGGACTTGGTTGCCGCTGTCAGAGCTAAAATGCCCGCACAGACAAGAAACGCCGGCTGAAAGTAAGTGCGCGGCAGGGAGGTCATTGCTCCTGCCCTCCGTGTGGACGGGTTCGGGTAATGATATCCGGCTGAACAGTCGCTTCCTCAACAAACAGGTTGGTCATCAGCCAGGCTAATCCGCCGTACAGGCCAAATGCCACCGGCAGCATCAAAAGGCCCAGTGTATCATGGTAAATTCCCTGAGCATATTGCGGATCCCATAGGATATAGATCAATCCTGTGATGGTTACCCGAATCACATTGCATATGATAGATATCGGGATCGTGCTGGCAAGCAGCATCAGACGTTGCCAGACAGGTCTTTCGTGCAAGTACGCCATTGCGACGCCCAGCGCCACAAACGCCATCAGCAGACGCATTCCGCTGCATGCTTCCGCCACATCCAGACCCGGCTCCAGTGGTTTGCCGCGATAGACAACCTCAATTACAACGCCCTGCACGGAGGCGGTCATATCCGGTACAATATTCAGCACAATCGCCGCCGCTTCGGCAGCCAGTTTGCGAAGGGGTATTGTCAACTGGGCATAAAGCCGGTCAGGTAAGGGTATCGCGAAGAATAAATACCCTATGGGAAGCCAGGTATAGCGAATCAGCTTCCAGCCGCCCATAAAGAAAGCCACAGCCCCCAGCGTGGCTGGTATCAGAATCTGGCGGCCGTAGAAAAACTTAAACTGCACCACATTGAGCGGGTACATCAGCAGGCAAAGGAGCAGTACAGTAAGACCCAGCGGCCAGTTGGGGCTGATTGAAGACCCCAAAATCTGCTCTTTTTTCTGGTTGAGAAAATACAGGCTGAATAGTGGAATCAGGAAGCCATGTGTCCAAGTCGCATCGTTGGTCCATCGTCGAACCATATTGACGATCTCATCGGCAAAGAACCAGTAAAACACCGCCGCCAGCAGCCCTATCTTCACATAGGTGTGTACGGACACCTCTGACCATTCATGTCCTTGTCCGGATGTCTTTACGGAGGATTGATTTACAGGTGCATTCATTGTGTATCAGAAACTGTTAAACCCAAAATGTCCCGGGAACGGGTCGCCGTCGAAATCTTCGGTGGCGAAATTGCGGTCATAAATAAACCCGAATCCATACGTTGCTCGGAAGGCATTTCGTAACACGGCCATCCAGCGGCTTGTACCAGTCGTGCCGACATTAATCAAATCATACGGCTTAATAAAGAAATCGGGCTGAATGCCTTTGCTGATTTTAGACAAATCAACCAGCACTGTTTCCTCCTGCATCAAGCCGGCGTTATTTTTTCCGATGCGGCGAACAACTTCCACCTTTTGCGGCGCAGCCAGAGGTCCAAGGCCGCCTGCCGAAGCAATTGCCATTTTCAGTGTAAGCGGCCGGCCTGTAATCGGAATGGCACCCTGGGCGTTGACATTGCCCATGACCCAGAATTCGCCGATGATATCCACCGGTACCGTGATGCGGTCGCCCGGACGAATGACAATGTTGTAGTCGGGGTCGCCGGCCAGCAGCCGGTCGCGAGGTATGCGGATAACGCGGGTTACCTTTCCCTGCGTGTCTAATGAGGCCGGGCCGAAGCCGGAGGACTGATTTTCAGGTGTCCGGACTTGCAGCATCGCATCATCAGCCTGTTGAGATACCGGTTCGGTTGCGGTCAGTGCGTCAGCAGATGGTACCCCTGTACGAATCGGCTTCCACTTGCCATCCTCGAAGACCCAGCGGATTTGCTCGCCCTGTCCCTGCAGTTGGACGGCCTGCT
This sequence comes from uncultured Pirellulales bacterium, assembly GCA_964537635.1. GTDB lineage: Bacteria > Planctomycetota > Phycisphaerae > Sedimentisphaerales > Anaerohalosphaeraceae > Anaeroglomus. The sequence goes on along the minus strand of CAZICJ010000005.1, from coordinate 62,169 downwards.
CTTGCTGTGGGACGGGTTGCGTGGGAGCCATTTCCGCGACATCGATGCCCTCGGGGGCGGCTAACGCCTCCAGTTCTTCAGAGCCGCCCATTTCCGCCGAACTAATCATAATGCCCGAATGTTTTTTAATGACGCTGGGGGCAATCATTTCCAGCATTTCATTCTCAGTCGGCTGCGGCTTCGGTTCGACCGGCTTCATTTCTATTTCTTTAAGGGGTCGTGCGGGGGGCGTCTGTGATTCCTGAATGCCCGCCGGTGCAACTGAGGGCTGAACAGTCGCCTCTTCTGCGGGCACCTCACGGGAAACATAGATGTAGGTAACATTAAATTCTGCAATACCGCCGGCCTGCGCAATTGCGTCTGTCAAGCGGAACGTATAACGGGGAATCGTATAGCGTGCGGATTGCCCCACACCCTGACCAACAATGGAAAATACTTGCGATTTTGAATCCAGGAGGATAGCGGTTACGGACGGGTCTTTCAATATCGCCGGCGACAAAATATCCCGAATTTCCTGTTCGAGCTGGACTTCGGTCAATCCGCCGGCCTGCACTTGCCCGACATCCGGGATGGAAATTCGGCCTGTTTCCGTTACGACATAGTCATTGACATAAATCTGTCCAGGCTCATACAATTCAAAAATACTGATACGAACGACGTCGCCGGCCGCAAAAACATAATCTTGTTCGTAAGCGACCCGGTCTTCGGGGCGAGGTTCCTCGGCGCCTTCGTAAGTTGGGTTGGGTTCATCCGCTACTCCCAGAGTCTCCAAGATTACATTAACTGCCGGAGTTGGCTCAAAACGGCCAATCTGGGTCGGGTCTAGCGCATCATTATAGCAGCCTGCCAGACCAAGGGGCAACAGCATCGCCAGCACTAAGGTTTTTCTAAGCGTATTCATATTTTTCCATAAACCATTCCAACAAAAGATTATCGGTAGAAAATGCCATTGGCTGCACCGGGTCTTGTCAGGAGTTTCAGTGCCTGCAAAGATACCATGCTAAATACCTAATCGACCGATATTAAAAATTGCTTAACCACTAAATTTCCGCAATTTACAACAATTAAACCTCATCAATTCGGCAATCAAGGCCGGCCTCCAACGCCGAGGGAGGATTTTATGCGGATATTGCTGAATGTCAATACTGGAATTTTAGCAGACGGTTCGTTTTCCGGCGTATAAATAATATTTTTTCTATGTTAAAAAAGGCGGTTTAATTATCTAAATAATGATATTGTCTATCTGGTATTCTATGCTCATCAGTCTTACCGGTTCGGAAACACCTTTCGAGATATCAATTATTTCTATTGTTTTTGGAATATTGTGATTTATCTCTGCAATAAACCACGGATTATAATTGCGTGCCTGATAAGTCTTAGTTCCGGATTGGATATGGACTAATTGAAATCCCCCTGTATTTATATGCTTATATATCCAGATTATATCGCCTGATGCGTCTTTGTACTGGTGGGGAAGATACCATTGTCCCTGTATTTTTTGAGGGTCTTGCTGGATGAAGCCGGCCATATCCAACTGGCCGCTGCCACTCAGAAAGGCATAGTACACACATTTAGTAATAGCGGAATTGCCGAACGAGACTTTGGAAGCAAATTGTTGAGGAACTACGCCGGACTCGGAATAGGCGCCTTGTGAAAGCGACCAGGTTAATACGCCAAACGGTTCATTAGCGGTAATCTGCAGCGATTGTGAATTGGGAACAAATACATGAGTTTGGCTGGTAACATAGGTCGCATTGTTTTCCCGGTAGTAGGTTGTTCGGGTTGTGGCCGAAATGGCTTGTCCTGCTGCTTTCTGCGGCGCCTGCGAGGTTTGTTGTCGGGATATGCAGCCTGCCGCCAACAGTCCGATACTAACTATGAAGATTCCTGTTTTCCGCATTATAGTCAACCTTGCCATTTTTTGGTTATTCAGGATAAAGCCGCCGGCGACAAGTTTCTATCGCCGGCGGCAATTTGTAATTTTTACATCTTGGACATTTTTTCCAGCATCGCGACTTTATTGAGAACATCCTTTTTGGCCTGTTCAATCAGTGTTGCGGCTACTTGCGGATTGGACTGCTTCAGAGTCCGATAGCGGTTCTGGCCATACGCATATTCCGCAAAGTCCGTTGTCGGGGCTTTGGAATCCAATTGCAGCGGATTCTTGCCTTCGTCGGCCAGCCGCGGGTCAAAGCGATAAAGCGGCCAGTGTCCGCACGATACGGCTTTTTTCTGCTCGTTATAACCAATTGCCATATCGATACCGTGTGCGATGCAATGGCTGTAAGCCAGAATCAGCGACGGACCTTCATAGCTTTCGGCTTCCACGAAGGCTTTGACCGCCTGATTAGGATCGGCGCCCAAGGCAATCGAGGCGACATAAATTGTGCCGTAGCTCATGGAAATCAGTCCCAAATCTTTCTTTGCCATCCGCTTTCCGCCTGCGGCAAATTGTGCGACCGCTCCGCGAGGTGTGGACTTGGACATCTGCCCACCTGTGTTGGAATAGACTTCCGTATCGAGCACCAGGACATTGACATTCTCGCCGCTGGCAAGGACATGATCCAATCCGCCGTAGCCGATGTCATACGCCCAGCCGTCGCCGCCGAGAATCCAGACGCTTTTTTCGACCAGATAATCGGCAACTGTCGCCAACTGGTCGCAATCCGAGCATTTGCCCGGCTTGAGTGCGGCTTTGAGTTTTTCAACTCTGGCACGCTGAGCTTCGATGCCTGCCTGTTCTTTCTGGGAGGACATGCCGGCTTTGATTTCTTCTGCAAGCGCCTTATCGACGCAGCCGGCGGCGGCGACTTTATCCAGCAGCTCCAGGGCAAACCCTTTGAGTTTGTTGGCTGCCAGGCGCATGCCCATGCCGAATTCGGCGTTGTCTTCAAACAGACTATTCGACCATGCCGGGCCGCGTCCGTCGAAGCGCTTGGCATACGGCGTCGTCGGCAGGTTTCCGCCGTAAATGGATGAACAGCCGGTGGCATTGGCGATCAATGCCCGATCGCCGAACAACTGGGTCATCAGCTTGACATAACCGGTTTCGCCGCAGCCGGCGCAGGCGCCGGAGAATTCAAACAGTGCCGGCACTAACTGGCTGCCTTTGACACTGTTGAGTTTGAATTTGGCCGGGTCGGTGTCGGGAATCGACAGGAAGTAGTTGAAGTTGTCGCGTTCCTGCATCCGCAGCGGCTCCTGCAATTCCATATTGATTGCCTTGCGGCCGGTGGGTTTCTTGTCGGCGTCTTTTTGTTCGGCAGGACAGTTCAGCACGCAGGCGGCACAGCCCGTGCAGTCTTCGGGGGCGACTTGTATGGTAAATTTCATTCCTGCAAATTCTCTGCCTTTGGCTTCGACGCTCTTGAATGTCTTGGGCGCCTTATCGGCATATTGCGCATCATACGCCTTGATGCGGATGGCCGCATGCGGGCAAACCAGCGAACAGCGTCCGCACTGTATGCATAAGCTCGAATCCCAGACGGGGATATGGACGGCAATGTTGCGTTTTTCGTATTGCGTTGTCGCTGTCGGGAATTTGCCGTCGCAGGGCATCTTACTGACCGGCAGCTTGTCGCCGCGTCCTGCCAGAATCTCGCCGGTAACTTCCTTGACAAACTGCGGGGCGTTATCGGATACCGGCGAAACGATATGCGTCTTGCTGGTTACTTTGCCCGTGTGTTTGACTTCATAGTATTTGTTCAGGGCGGCATCGACGGCGGCGTTATTCATCGCGACAACCTTATCGCCCTTTTTGCCGTAGCTTTTCTTGATGGCGTCTTTAATCGAGTCCACGGCAATCTGCGGGTCAATGACATTGCTGATTTTGAAGAATGCTGTCTGCATAATCACATTGATGCGGGCGCCCAGCCCCAGCTCTTCGGCAATACGAATCGCATCGATGGCGTAAAATTTCAGATTCTTGTCGATAATCTGTTTCTGCACTTCGGCCGGCAGCGAATCCCAGACCTTATCGGGGGCTTCCAGACTGGTCAGCAGGAATGTGCCGCCAGTTTTGGCTGAAGCCAGCATATCATATTTTTCCAAAAAGCTCGGGTTGTGGCAGGCGACAAAATCCGCCTTGCTGACCAAATACGGACTTCGAATCGGGTCTTTGCCGAAACGCAAGTGCGAGACGGTCATCGTGCCGGCTTTCTTGGAGTCATAGACAAAATAGCCCTGGCTGTAATTGTCGGTCTCTTCGCCGATGATCTTGATGGTGTTTTTGTTGGCGCCGACGGTGCCGTCCGACCCCAGACCGAAGAACATCGCCGTATAGACCTTTTGGCCTGTCTCGAAATGTTCATCGTACGCCAGGCTGGTATGGCTCACATCGTCGTTGATGCCGACGGTGAAATGGTTCTTCGGGTGTTCTTTGTCCAATTCATCAAAGACAGCCTTGACCATGCCGGGCGTAAATTCTTTGCTGCCCAGACCATAGCGGCCGCCGATAACGACCGGATAGCGGTCGAGTTTAATTTTCTTTTCGCTCATCAGTTCGCCGAATGCTGTGCGGATATCCAGATAGAGCGGTTCGCCGATGGAGCCGGGTTCTTTGGTGCGGTCGAGGACTGCCAGTTTGTAGCAGGTCTTGGGCAGCGCCATCGCGAAATGCTCGTTGCTGAAAGGCCGATAGAGACGAACCATAATCACGCCGACCTTCTCGCCTTTGGCTGCCAGGAAATCTACCGTCTCGCGGACGGTGTCGGCGCCGGAACACATAATGACAATGACTTTTTCGGCGTCCGGGGCGCCGTAGTACTCATACAGTTTATATTGCCGGCCGGCGATTTTGGCGAATTTTTCCATTGTGTTTTCGACGATTTTCGGAACGGCGGTATAGAAATTGTTAACCGTTTCGCGACCCTGGAAATACACATCGGGGTTCTGTGCGGTACCGCTCATCATGGGGCGGTCCGGCGACAGGCCTCGGGTTTTGTGGGCGGCGACCAATTTATCGTCAATCATCGCACGCATGTCGTCGTAGGTCAGTTCTTCGACCTTCTGAACCTCGTGGCTGGTGCGGAATCCGTCAAAGAAATGCAGGAACGGCACGCGGGAAGCCAATGTTGCCTGCTGGGCAATCAGGGCAAAATCCATTGCTTCCTGCACATTGTTGGAGGCAAGCATTGCAAAGCCGGTCTGCCGGCATGCCATCACATCGGAGTGGTCGCCGAAAATACTCAGCGCCTGACAGGCAAGCGAGCGGGCGGACACATGAAAGACCGTCGGCAGCAGTTCGCCGGCGATTTTATACATATTGGGAATCATCAGCAGCAGACCCTGTGAGGCCGTAAAGGTCGTCGTCAGGGCGCCGGAAGCCAATGCTCCATGAACCGCACCGGCCGCGCCGCCTTCGGACTGCATTTCCGTTACGGATGGAATTGTCCCCCAGATATTAGGTTGGCTGGCCGCTGTCTTGGCATCCGAAATTTCTCCCATCGGCGAGCTGGGCGTAATCGGATATATCGCAATTACTTCATTGGTGGCGTGCGCAACATGCGCAACGGCCTGATTGCCGTCAATCGTTACCATCTTTCGCTTCATATAAAATACTCCATAAAAAAAGTGTCGGCTTACACCTGAATAGAGGAGATAAGCCATGAAAATTAAAGAATGTTGTCTTATACCACAGCCCGGTCGGGCAAGCAAATCCTTTTTTGACGGCTGTGGAATGTTGTTTGGGGGAATAAATTGTTTTTTTCTATTTTATTTTGAGATTTTGATTTATCATTTACGGTTTGATTGATAGAATTATAGATATAACAGATTGACAATGGAGTTGTAAGTGCCGATTTTTGAATATAAATGCGATGTGTGCGGAAAAGTAGAAGAAGTGCTGGTTAAAAGCGGTTCCGGCAAGGCGCCGGCCTGCCCGGCCTGCGGCAAGAAGATGGAAAAGCAATTATCCAGCTTTGCAGCAGTTGTTAAGGAATCGGCTCAGCCAGCCTCGCGCTGTCAGGGGTGTAATAAAGGATGCCCCATGTCGCAATAGGCCTCTGTAGTAAGGACTGAAATGACCTCAAAAAAACTGTGGAATGTCGTAATTTTAGTTGTAATCGTTGCGATTGTCGGCTGTTATGCTCAGAAGGCGGTACAATGGCGGGTTCACGATATGAATCGTCCTGTTCCACCCGTCATTACGCCCGGACAAGACAATTCGCTGCCTCCGTCAGATGCGGTTATCTTGTTTGATGGAAAAGACTTATCAGCCTGGCAAACCGCAACCAACAATGCCCCAGCCAAATGGAAAGTTGAAGATGGGTATATGGAAGTTGTCGCCAAGACTGGCGACATCGCCACCAAACAAGTCTTTGGTTCCTGCCAGCTTCACATTGAATGGCGTATACCCGATGTCGTCAAAGGCGAAAGTCAGGGGCGCGGTAATAGCGGTATTTTGCTGATGGGCAAATATGAGCTGCAAGTGCTGGATTCATACGAAAACACCACCTATGCCGATGGCCAAGCTGGGGCGATTTACGGCCAGAAACCTCCCTTGGTCAATGTCTGCCGCAAGCCGGGACAGTGGCAGATGTACGATGTTATCTTCCGCGCCCCCCAATTTGCCGGCAAGAAACTGGTCAAACCTGCCACCATCACCGTCCTTCAAAACGGTGTGCTGATTCAAGACAACTGGATCATTGAAGGATCGACGTTCCATAAGATAAAAGCCCATTATGAGCCTCACGGTGACAAGGCCCCGCTCACGCTCCAAGACCACGGCAATCCAACACGTTTCCGCAATATCTGGATACGAGAACTGAAAGACACAGAATAATGCGATTTGATGAAATTGACATAGATCCCCAAGTGCTGAAATCCCTGACCGAAATGGGATGGACGGAATTGACGCCCGTCCAGGAAACGGTCTTTCCGTTTGTTAATGCCCGTCGCGACCTGATTGCGATGGCCGAGACCGGTTCCGGCAAAACCGCTGCTTGCGCGATTCCGCTGGTGCAGCGGGTCAATCCAAACAATAAAGCGGTGCAGGCGCTGATTTTGGTGCCGACGCGCGAACTGGCGTTGCAGTATGTCGCTGAGATCGCCGCTATCGCCAAATATACCCAGGTGGCGCCGTTTGCCGTCTATGGCGGCTTTGCGATGGATATTCAGATCAGCAAGCTGACTCACGGCGTGCAGATTCTGGTTGCCACGCCCGGACGGCTGATTGATTTGCTCTACAATACTCCGCTGCGGCTGTCGGAGGTCGAAACATTTGTTCTCGATGAAGCCGATGAAATGCTCAAGTTGGGATTTCTGACCGATGTGGAGTTTGTTTTTTCCTGTCTGGTTCACGACCACCAAACGATGCTGTTCAGCGCCACGATGCCTAAAGAAATCAAGACCCTCGCTCAGCGGTATCTCAAAGACCCGGCGATTGTGGAGCTGAATCTGGATAAAGTCGCCCCGGATACGCTGGAACATTACTTTATGGAGGTCAAGCCCGGCGCCCATCGCATCGACAAATTATTGGACTATTTTGAAGCCGAAAGGCCGACGCAGGCGATTTTGTTCTGCAACAGCCGAACAGCTGCGGAAAAATTATACGACCGTCTGCGCGATAAAACCGACTCGGTCGAGATTATTCACGGCGGTCTCGAACAAAGCCGCCGCACCAGTCTGTTTCGCCGTTTTCGCCAGCTTCAAATCCGCTTTATGGTTGCGACGGATATCGCCGCCCGCGGGCTGGATTTTTCGCATGTAACGCATGTGATCAATTATGAATTTCCCAAACATCTGGAATCTTATACGCACCGTACCGGCCGTACCGCCCGCATGGGTCGCCAGGGCAAGGCGCTGACGTTCTTTATGCACTCCGAATTGCGAAAACTGCAATTTATGTTCCGCAAGAACCACGTCCAGCCCCGATGGCTTGGACAGGAACCGGCATCTGAATCGCAGGCAAAAGGTAAATCCGAACAGCAGGCCGCAGGCCAAACCAAGCCGCATCACCGGAATAACCGCCGGCGGTACAAAAACCGCCCCGGACAGAACAAACCCAAAGGCCAGCACGGCGGAACGTCTGCCCCCAACGCATAGGTACACAATGAAACCAGATGAACTCATACGCACTGCGATTGACACGCACAAGCGACTCTTGAAGGATTTGGAATCCGCAGCCCTGCCGGTTATTACTGCCGCATCGCAGCTTCTAATTGAATCCATCCGTGCCGGCGGCTGCATCTACATCTGCGGCAATGGCGGTTCTGCCGCGGATGCCCAGCATATTGCTACCGAACTGGTTGGTCGATCTGCACGAGAACGCAAGGGTTTGCCCGCTGTTGCATTGACCACCGACCCCTCGATTTTGACGGCCGTCGGCAACGATTATGGGTTTGAACAGATTTTCGCACGCCAAGTGGAGGCGCTGGTCAATCAAGGCGACATCCTGTGGGCATTTTCCACAAGCGGCACATCGAACAATGTGCTGGCCGCCGCCCGTCTGGCAAAAGAAAAAAAGGCTGCTGTCCTTGCCTTTACCGGCAGGCCCGGCTCGCCGCTGGAACAACTGGCCGATGTCTGCCTGGCCCTGGACGGCGCAACGGCGTCGGTTCAGGAAATTCATCAGCTTGCCTACCATATCGTGTGCGACCTGGTAGAAGCTGCATTTGCAAAAGTCTGATACCAGCAGAAGGTTACTCGTTAAATCCGCCATTCGTACATATAAACCTGTTAAACGAACAATCGATTGACATTGTATATTGCTGCAATCGGGTCATTTACACAAAATATACACGAACAAAAACTCCCATCATTGCAGTAGAGACTGTACGAACGGACGGGATGCCGGAATAAGCGGGATAGCCGCAAGAATATTTTGAATTTTTCTGAATTTTGCCGGGTAATGGGTTGACCGGATTGGACATTCTGAATAAGATACGAAAGAGACAATATAATTGGATTTACGATGTGCCTTTCAAGGGGTTTGTTTGAAACAGATAATCAAAATAGGGTGTGTTTTGCTGGTCTGCGGATTGGCGCTTGCCGCCGATAAGTCAACTGTGCCGACGGCGGGGGCTGACGCAGGCGTATCGGTCGAGGATGAGGCGGCCAGGCAATTGCGGATTTATCGCGATGCTCTGCGGCAAGGTTCCAGCGACAGTATCCGTCTGGATGCGGCCATGGGGTTGCTGGTTCGCGATGATGAGATTTCCCGTCAAACACTGTTGGAGACGCTGTCAACGCCGGATAATCCGGCGGCGCAGTCGGCAGTCTGCAGGGCATTGATTAAAGGTCGGGGGGTTGGCGCCGTGTCCATTTCGAAGGCGTATTTTATTCCTTTGGTTGATGCGGTCAAAAGCACCGATTCAGCGCTGGCGCGTCTTGCAGCCGATGCTCTTTTGATGTACGATTATCAGGATGCCGGCACGGCGCTGGCAGAAATTGCCCGCAGCGGCGACCTTGAAAAACAGCCGAGACTGAACAGTATTTATGCCCTCCAGATACGTCCGGAAGTAGAGGCAATCAAAGACCTTATCGGACTTTTGAACGACCCGGATGTCGATATTGTGCGGGCGGCGGAACTGGCGCTTCAGGAAGCGTATGGCCTTCCGCCCGGTACAAAAATAGCAGTCTGGGAGAATCTCCTCAAAGAATTGGACAAAAAAAGTCCGGCCCAAATACGCCTGGAACGATTAGTCCGGCAGGAAATGCGTCTGCGTGAAGCCCTGCTTGAGAGAGACCAGTGGCAAAAGTTATATTTGGGTGCATTGGATAAAGAATATGAACAGACCGCCGTTTTGGTGCGAAGTTCGTATTTATTGGACAAACTAAACTCTGGAAATGTTGAAATCAGGGTCTGGGCGCTGGAAAAACTCCGTCTGTCTCCGGTGGAGTCGGTGTCTAATCTAAGCGAAAAACTGTTGTCGATGCTGTCGGATGAGAATCGCCGAGTTCGGTTTATGACGGCTCGCGTATTAACAACGATGAGTGCCCTGAATCCGGCCGAAAAGCTGCTGGAGCAATATGATAGGGAAACCGACCCGCAGGTGGCGCTGGCACTGTTTGAGGCGCTGGGAGAGGCCTGCTTTTTTGCGTTTTCCCCAGGTTCCAAATTGGATGTTTCCGCCCAAATCAAGACACGAACGTTGACTCTGGCGAAATTTTATACAGCGCAAAGCGACCCGGAAATGGCTCGCCGCGGGGCGGAAGTGCTTCGCAAGATGCTTGAATTGGGTGGGCTGACAACCGGTGAAATAAAAGATTATTTAAAGGTGATTGCAGACCGATATCAGCAGGAATTCCAGAAAAAAGGGGCTATACGCGGGGATTTACTGGTGATTATGGCGAAATTATGCGGTACAGGATTTCCCAAAAATGAAGCGTCGAAGCTCTACAAGGGTTCATTTGAAGAGGCGCTATTGTCTGACGACGTAAACAGTCAGATTCGCCAGGCTGCCGCGATGGGGCTGGTCAATGTGGATAAAATTTCCGCCTTGGCGACATTTAAAAAAATCAACTTAATTGCGGATTCCAGTCCGGCAGTTACGCAGATAGCAGCAGGACTCGTCGGGGAAATCGGCACGCCGGACGATATTGTCTGGCTGATGTCGTTGCCAACAGCGAATGGGCAAACGGAGCTGGTTGAGAAGTCTATCCTGTCTATACTGAAAAGGGCGGAATTGGAGGATGTGTTAGACTGGGCAAACCAGATTGAGAAGATGGACAAAAATGCCACAGAAAAGGGCTATGTGGGTGATATTTTGAAATTGGCTGAAGAAAAGGCGACGGCCATTGCTGATGAAAAAAAACTCATATATATCCAGTATAAGGTGCTTAAGTGGATGTCCGACATAGGCGATTACGACCAATCTACAATATATTGGAATAAACTGTATAAAACGCTCAAAGGCGATTGGAAAAGTCCTGAATTGACAAAGGGTGCTGAAATGGCAGTTGAGGCACTCCTTATGGCTAAACAAACAGGAATCGCCTCACGCTTGATTATTGAAATGGCTAAAAATGGGCATATTACATCTGATTGCATGATAATTTCTCGAATTGATTCATTTATCCGTTCTGAATCCGTGCCAGGCACAGATAAATTATCCTTATTGACGCCATTGTCGTCCTTTGACTACCCTGCGGGGGCGGGTTGGTGGCCGGTGCGGCTTGCGGACTGGCTTTCGCTGACCCAAGAAATGAACGACCCGAATCTGGCTAATTAGGCATATAAAAGACCCGAAATAACTTCTAATTGTAAAAAAAAGTTAAAAAAATGTGAATTTTTTCAAAAATTCTCTTTGCAGTCTGCCGGTCATCTCTATATACTCTCCTTTTCGCAATTGGATGTTAGGCAGGAATCCCTGTGCAAATCTGCTGGGAGCCGAGTTGAATCGGTCTCAGGGATGGGATTTTTTTCTTTTTGTATGCTTTGTGGTTATAACAAACGCAATAGCAATACTGAAAAAGGTGACAGTTTGCTGCTGTAGCTCAGTCGGTAGAGCGCGTCCTTGGTAAGGACGAGGTCATGAGTTCAAATCTCATCAGCAGCTCAGTAGTGAAGTGTCGATCGTTGGTGTCCGGCAGAATGTCGGGTGTGCCGCGGATCGGCAAAACCCATAAACCGTAGATATTAGGTAAAAGAAATTAAAAACGCTCGTAAGATAGTTAAAAAACCCGTAAGGAACTCTGGAGGTTATTGACACATGGCTAAAGATGTATTCGTAAGAAAGAAACCCCACGTTAACGTTGGAACGATTGGTCACGTTGACCACGGCAAAACGACGCTGACCGCATCCATCACGAAGGTCTGCGAACTGATGGGTCTTTCCAAGTTCAAAGCGTATGATGATATTGCCAAGGCGTCTGAGTCACAGGGCCGCCGCGACGATACCAAGATTCTGACCATTGCCACTGCGCACGTGGAATATGAGTCTGAAAATCGCCATTACGCACACGTGGACTGTCCCGGTCACGCGGACTATGTAAAGAATATGATTACCGGCGCCGCCCAGATGGACGGTGCGATTCTGGTTATCAGCGCGTATGATGGTCCGATGCCGCAGACCCGCGAACATATTCTGCTTGCCCGTCAGGTCAACGTTCCCAAGATCGTTGTGTTCCTGAACAAAGTGGACCTGGTCGATGATCCGGAACTGCTGGACTTAGTCGAGATGGAAGTGCGCGACCTGCTGAGCAAGTACAACTTCCCCGGCGACGAGACCCCGATTATCCGCGGCTCAGCCGTTAAAGCGATGCGCGCCACGACTATTGCTGACGAAGGCTGCAACCCGATTAAAGAATTGCTCAAGGCCATGGACGACTACATTCCGATTCCGCAGCGTGAAGTCGATAAGCCGTTCCTGATGCCGATTGAAGACGTCTTCAGCATCAAGGGCCGCGGCACGGTCGGCACCGGCCGTATCGAACGCGGTATGGTCAAGGTCGGCGAAGAAATTGAAATTATCGGCCTCAAAGACACCACCCGCAAGTCGGTTGTTACCGGCGTTGAAATGTTCAATAAGACGCTGGATGAGGGTCAGGCCGGCGACAATGTCGGCGTGCTGCTTCGCGGTGTGGAAAAGAGCGAACTGGAGCGCGGTATGGTGCTTGCCAAACCCGGCTCGATTACGCCGCACACCAAGTTTAACGCGGAAGTGTACGTGCTGACCAAAGATGAAGGCGGCCGTCATACGCCGTTCTTCCCGGGCTATCGTCCGCAGTTCTTCTTTAGGACCACCGATGTAACCGGTGCCATTACAACCATCCGCAGCCGTGAAGGCAAGCCGGTGGAAATGTGTATGCCTGGCGACAACATCGAAATGGAAGCCGAGATTATTTCCAAGATCGCGATGGAAGAAGGTCTTCGTTTCGCGATTCGCGAAGGCGGCAGAACCGTCGGCGCCGGCGTTGTAACCAAGATTCTGGCATAAGTTTGGAAACCGAATCAGGCGCTGTGCTGGACGGTGCAGCGCCTGTTTTTATCCTCTCTGTCGCATAGGCTCAGGGCGGGATTTTAGTACGATACGAGGCAAAGTATGGCAAAAGCGCAAAAACGTGAATATGTCTGGCTGGAATGCAAAGAGTGCGGCGACCGCAACTATCGGACGCCGGTCAATGTGCAGGGCGGGACTCCCAAACTGGAAATCAAGAAGTTCTGCAAGCGTGAGCGGAAGCGCACGGTCCATAAGATACGTCGGAAATAGGACAGGATAGGCCAGTAGCTTAATTTGGTAGAGCAGCGGTCTCCAAAACCGCAGGTTGGGGGTTCGATTCCCTCCTGGCCTGATATGAGGCTTTCGGTGATGGGTTAGGCCTGCATGGCGGATCGACCGGCAGATGCGAAAACATAAGTCAGAACTGTTGAAGAAAGCAAAAAAACCATGAATTTGAGCAAAATATACAAACGCGGTCAGGGCGCCAACACGCGGTTGGCGACTGCGGCGGCGGTGTTTGTGGTGATCCTTGCGGGTTGCTGGGTTTTGCATGAGAAACTCAAGCCCCTGGGCAACATCTGGATTGAGACGCTGGTGCCGTTTAGTTTGTGCGGAGTTCTCAGCGGCGTTTTGGCCTGGGTGGCAAATATGCCGTCGGTGGCGGATTTTCTGATCGCCGCGGAAAGCGAGATCAAGAAAGTCAGCTGGGCGAGCCGCAGTGAACTGATTGCATCGACGACCGTGGTTATTGTTGTGGTCGTTATCATGGCGGTTGGGCTGTATGCGGTGGATTTGGGATTTAGTTATTTCTTCAAGAACATTGTCGGTCTTTGATCGGCTCAAAACAGGCTCTCTAAACCATGGGATTGAGATAAGCTATGCACTGGTACGTATTGCGAGTTGCATCGAATCGGGAAGAACATGTCCGGGACGCACTTGCCCGCAAGGTGGAAGTGGAAGGCGTTAAAACTGTCGGCCGGATTATTGTTCCTACTGAACAAATCAAGCGTATCCGTGCGGGCAAACAGCGTGTATTGAGGCGCAAACTGTATCCGGGGTATGTGTTTATGGAACTGGAGCCCAAGGAAGATGGGCGGATTCCGGATGAGGTGTTTTTTGTTATCAAAGAGACCTCCGGAGTCGGCGATTTTATCGGGACCGAAGGCGTTCCGACGCCGATGCGGGATACGGATGTGGCCAAGATGCTTCGCGAAGCTGAAAAACCCGAAGATACGCCCAACATCAAGGTGGAATTCGCCAAAGGCGACCAGGTCAAGATTCGCGAAGGCGCATTTGAGAACTTTGAGGGGACGGTGGACTCCATCGATACTGAACGCGGTGTGGTTCGCGTGATTGTGACCATATTTGGCCGCAGTACGCCGCTGGATATAGAATATTGGCAAATAGAGAAGATTTAAAGAATAGGAATAAGGTGAATGTATGGCCAAAGAATTAGTAACGGTCATTAAATTACAGGCCCCCGGCGGCAAAGCGACGCCGGCGCCGCCGATTGGTCCCGCGCTGGGTCAGCACGGCGTCAATATCGGTCAGTTTGTCTCTCAGTTCAATGACCGCACGCGTGAAATGAACGGCACGATTGTGCCTGTCGAGATATCGGTCTATAGCGACCGAACCTTTGATTTTATCGTCAAGAGTCCTCCGGCGGCCGTACTGCTAAAGATGGAAGCCGGCATTGCTCAGGGCAGCGGCGTACCGAATAAGACCAAGGTGGGCAAGGTTACCAAAGCCCAGGTCAAGAAAATTGCCGAGACTAAGATGAAAGATTTGAACGCCTACGATACGGAACAAGCGATGCGCATTATCGAAGGCACCGCCCGCAGCATGGGCGTTGAGGTGGTCGATTAAATTCGAGCAGGAAACCCGCCGCCGGCGGAATCTATAACGCGCTAACCACGGCCAATACAGTGGGAGCGAAAAAAGAGAAACGGTTTTCGCGAGGTCAAAAAAAATGAAAAAACGAAGTAAACGGTACAATAACGACCTGAAGAAGGCAGTTGCGGAACCGCAAAGTCTGCCTTCGGCGGTCAAGAAACTCAAGTCCTTCGCATCCACGAAATTTGACCAGTCGGTTGAATGCGTGATGGTGCTGGGTATCGACCCCAAGCAGGCCGACCAGGCCATTCGCGGGGCTGTCAGTCTTCCTAACGGAATCGGCAAAGCCCGCCGGGTTATCGCCTTCTGCGAGGAAAGCGAAGCGGAAGCGGTCAAGAAGGCCGGCGCCACGGAAGCTGGAATGGATGACCTGATTAAGAAGGTCATGGACGGCTGGATGGATTTTGATGTTGCCATCGCATCGCCGAAGATTATGGGCAAAGTGGGAAAACTGGGTAAAGTCCTGGGTCCTCAGGGCAAGATGCCGTCGCCGAAAAACGGGACGGTAACGCCGGATGTGCTTAATGCGGTCAAGGAATTTGCGGCCGGCAAGGTCGAATTCCGCAATGACGCCGGCGGTAATGTGCAGGCCGTTGTCGGCAAACTGAGTTTTGACGAAGACAAGCTGGCCGAAAACATTCAGTCGTTTATCGACCATATCAAGCGCATGAAGCCCAGCTCGACCAAAGGCGCTTATATCAAGAAGATATGCCTGAGTGCGACGATGAGTCCCAGCGTACTTTTGGAAAACGTATAAACACAACCACAGCCGCCCCGATTGGGGCTTGTCAATAAGAGGTGAAATATGAGTTATGCAGTCAAAGGGTTAATTCAAAAAGAATACGACACTCGCTTTGCGGGGATGACATCGTTTATGGTTCTTCAAACCATCGGCATCGATGGCGTGCAGAACAACAAGATGCGCGGAGAACTGAAGAAGAAAAATATCCGGATGATGGTGGTCAAGAATTCGATGATGCGCCGCACGCTGGATACGATGGGTCTTGGCAAATCGGGCGTACTGTTCGATTCGGGTCCTTGTACGGTGGTCTTTGGCGGCGACAATATCGTGGAGGTCGCCAAAGAAATCGAGCCGTGGCTTAAGAAAGTCAAGGCAATTTCCATCAAAGGCGCTTGCATCGAGGGCGAAACACTGGACGCCAAACAGGCGCTCGGGGTATCCAAGATGCCCAGCCGTGCGGAACTGCAGGGCATGGTCGCGGGTATGGCACTGTCTCCGGGAGCCAGACTGGCCGGTGCGATACGGTCGCCGGGCAGCGCAATTGCCGGATGTCTCAAGAGTATGATCGAAAAACAGGAAAAAGGCGCAGCCTAGGGCTGTGCATTCGCATTCAATCACCTTGTGCTGGTCGGCAGTCCCGCAATCGACGGGTTAAAAGGGACGGCGTAGTCCTGACTACTGACAGCCAAAGATAACAGGAGTAATGACAATGTCTGACGCAAGAGAATTCAGCGCCCCCATTATCGAACTGGGCGACAAAATCGCGGCCCTGACCCTGATTCAGGCCAAAGAACTGACCGACTATCTGAAAGATAAGTACGGCATCGAACCGGCAGCGGGCGGCGCGGTCATGATGGCAGCCCCGGCAGCAGCCGGCGGCGAAGCAGCCAAAGAAGAAAAGTCTTCTTTCACGGTGATGCTCAAGGCAGCCGGCGACAAGAAGATTCAGGTCATCAAAGAAGTCCGCACCCTGACCAATCTGGGTCTCAAGGAAGCCAAAGACCTCGTCGATGGCGCACCCAAGCCCGTCAAAGAAAATGTCAGCAAAGACGAAGCCGAAGCCGCCAAGAAGCTGCTGGAAGACGCCGGCGCGACTGTCGAGCTGGTCTAATTTTCGAGCGTTTATCGCGCAGGGATATTGCGGCCTAAGTTTATGCAGGCAAAGCGCGTGTGAAACTTGTGGAACCGAAACGGATTCGAGTATAGATAAACAACAGGCAAACAAATAAATCCCTTTGGCCGGCGGAACTAACAAATCCGACCGGCCAGGGGCGATTTTGTTTGTGTTTTTGCTGTGTTGAACGAAAAAAAATTAAAAACGGGGTATTCATAAATGGTTGAGCAGACGGAGAGTTGTCGAATGGCATCCATAAACTTCCGTAATTTCGGCAGACTTGGCGATGCGGTTGAGGTGCCGGACTTGGTTGAAGTCCAGCTCAAAAGCTACGATCGTTTTCTGCAAAAAGACACGCCTTTTGCCCAGCGCAGCGATACGGGTCTGGAGGCGCTGTTTCGCGAGATATTCCCCATCGCCAGCTATGACAAGTCGATGGAGCTGGAATATCAGGGGTATGAATTGGAATCTCCGCGCTATACGATTGAGCAGTGCCGCCAGCTTCGGCTGACCTACGGCTATCCGCTGAAGGTGCACTGCCGTCTGAAGCGAAAAGATAAAGAGGATATGGCTGCCCAGGGGATTTATCTGGGCGAAATACCGATAATGATCGGCGGCGGGGAATTTATCATCAACGGCGCCGAGCGTGTCATTGTGACGCAGCTTCACCGCAGTCCCGGCGTGGATTTTGTCATTGACAGCAAGGATGGCGACCGCCTGCTGCATGGCGCCCGGATCATTCCGGAACGCGGAAGCTGGATTGAAATGTCGATTACCAAAAAGGATGTGCTGGTCATCCGCATCGACCAATCCAACAAAATACCGGCCACGACATTTTTGCGGGCGATGAGCCCGGATTACGGCAGGACCGATACGCTGCTGCGGCTGTTTTATCCGACGCAGACAGTCAAGACCAAAAAACTGGAACCGATGATGTGGGCGGTTGGTCCGATTGTGGATACCGAGACCGGCGAGATACTGGTGGAAGCCGGCGCTCAGCTTGGAGATATGGTAGGCAAGATTCAAGCCAGCGGACTGGACACTGTGGAAGTGATTTCCGCAGTCACTGACGGGCTGATTTTGAATACGATTTCCGAGGATAACAGCGAAGGGCACGAAGAAGCCCTGATGAAGATTTATGCCCGGCTGCGCCCCGGCAACCCGGCCAATCTGGAAAAAGCCAAACAGTTATTTATCGAGAAGTTTTACGATACCAACCGCTACCGTCTGGGAGCGGTGGGGCGTTTCCGTCTGAACCGCAAGTTCGGATTGCAGGTCAGCGAATCCGAGATGGCGCTTAAGCCCGATGATTTTCTCAGAACGATTCAATACATTCTTGGTCTTCGCAGCGGTCAGGGCGAACTGGATGATATCGACCATTTGGGCAACCGCCGGCTGCGCACCATTGATGAATTGGCCGCCTCGGAAATCCGCAAGGGACTGCTCAAGCTTCGCCGGACGGTTCAGGAGCGAATGAACAATAAAAATCAGGAGGAGGTGCTTCGCGTAGCCGATTTGGTCAACAGCAAAAGCGTCTCGTCGAGTATTGAGTTTTTCTTTGGCCGCGGTGAATTGAGCCAGGTTGTTGACCAGACCAATTCGCTGAGTCAGTTGACCCACGAACGCCGCTTGAGCGCCCTGGGGCCGGGCGGCTTAAACCGCAAACGCGCCGGCTTTGAAGTCCGCGACGTGCATATCAGCCACTACGGCCGCGTCTGTCCGATTGAGACGCCCGAAGGCTCCAATATCGGTTTGATTGTTTCTTTGGCGACATTCTCCAAAGTTGATGAATACGGCTTTTTGGTTACACCGTACCGCAAGGTCAAGAACAAAAAAGTTACAGAAGAGATTCAATATCTGCGCGCGGATCAGGAAATGAAGGCGGTCTTCGCTCCGCCGAGCATGGTCGATCCGGCCAACCATACGCTGTATGATGGCATGGTGCTTGCCCGGCAAAACGGCGAATTGACGCAGGTGGACAGCGCCGAAGTCGAGTTTGTGGATGTCTCGCCCAAGCAGATGGTGGGTATTTCGGCGGCGCTGATTCCGTTTTTGGAACACGACGATGCTAACCGCGCCCTGATGGGCTCGAATATGCAGCGTCAGGCCGTACCGCTGCTGCGGACGGAAGTGCCGCTGGTGGGTACCGGCATCGAACGGCAGGTTGCCCGCGATTCCAGTATGTCGATTAAAGCCCGCAACGCCGGCACTGTTACGGCGGTGGACGCCACGATGATTGTCGTCAACAATACCGACGAATATCCGCTGCTTAAATATCAGGGACTCAATGAGCGCACCTGTCTGAATCAGCGGCCGATTGTCTCGCTGGGTCAGAAGGTCAAAAAGGGTCAGACGATCGCCGACGGCGGAGGTACCTGCGGAGAACATCTGTCGCTGGGGCGCAATATCCTGGCGGCGTTTGTCCCGTTTGACGGTTTTAATTTTGAGGACGCCATTTTAATCAGTGAACGCCTCGTTCGAGACGATGTGTTCACCAGTATTCACATCGACGAATTCAGCGTGGAAGTCCGCGAGACCAAACTGGGACGCGAAGAATTCACGCGGGATATCCCCAATGTGAGCGAAAAGGCGCTGCGGAACCTGGACGAAAACGGCATTGTGCGCGAAGGCACACGGGTTGCTCCGGGCGATATTCTGGTCGGCAAGGTCTCGCCCAAGAGCAAGACGGAACTGACGCCGGAAGAGAAACTGCTGCATGCGATTTTCGGCCGCGCCGGCGAGGATGTCAAAAACGATTCGCTGGAAGTGCCCAGCGGTTACGAGGGCGTAGTCATCAAAGCGCGCCGCTTTATGCGCAAGGGCGCCGGTACCGATGAGCAGCGCAAGGCGTACAAAGAGCAGATGAAGAAATTCGAAGCTGAGACTCGGGTGCGCGAGTGTTCGCTGTTTAAGGAGATGATGGCCGCTATTCATGCGCAGTTGAATATCGATGTGGTGGATCCGAGCAGCAAACAGAAGGCCGGCGCCAGCGACGATGTCGATGTCATTACCGAACAGATCGAATCGTTCAACATCAACTGGATTAAGCCTGCTTCGATGCGCGACGAGGCGCAGAAGATTGTGGACCAGTTCTGGCCGCGCCTGAAGAATGTGCAGGATGAGCGGGCTCGCGAGCTGGAACGCATGAAGCACGGCGACGAGTTGCCGACCGGTGTTCTGGAAATGGTCAAGGTCTATATCGCCACCAAGCGGACGCTGTCGGTGGGCGACAAGATGGCGGGCCGTCACGGAAACAAAGGCGTCATCGCCAAGATTATGCCGGTCGAAGATATGCCGTTCCTCGAAGACGGCACGCCGGTCGATATCTGTCTGAATCCGCTGGGCGTACCCAGCCGTATGAATGTCGGTCAGATTCTGGAAACACACTTGGGCTGGGCGGCCAAAGTGCTGGGCTTCCATGCCGTTACGCCGGTCTTTGACGGTGCGACCGAGCAGGACATTCACGACGCCATCAAGGAAGCCAATCAGCATGTTGCTGAACGAATCAAGACGCTGGAAGACAAAAAAGAGGTTCCGCCGGCCAACGAGATATTCGCGCAATTGCCCGAAGACCTCAAGGTGCGTCTGTATGACGGCCGCAGCGGCGAGCCGTTCGACCAGAATGTGACGGTCGGCTATATGTATATGATGAAACTGCACCACCTCGTGGACGACAAGATTCATGCGCGTTCGACAGGTCCGTACAGCCTGATTACTCAGCAGCCGCTGGGCGGCAAGGCGCGTACCGGCGGTCAGCGGTTCGGCGAAATGGAAGTCTGGGCGCTGGAAGCTTACGGCGCTGCCTATACGCTGCAGGAACTGCTGACAGTCAAAAGCGACGATATCGAAGGCCGCACCAAGATTTACGAGTCGATGGTCAAAGGCACCAATACGCTGGAAGCCGGCACGCCGATATCCTTCGATGTGCTGTGCAACGAAATCCGCGGCCTGGGATTAAACATCCAGCTCGAGAAAAAACGCGTTGGGATGCCGCAGCTTTAAATCGCGATGGTAAAAGGTGCAAACAGGTAAATAAATGCCGCATAATAGCGGATTAGACAGGAACATTCAATTGGAGTTGGTCCTGATATGGTAGAATCGATTTATGATCGTATTAATGATTATGGTTCGGTAAAGATTTCACTGGCGAGCCCCAACGACATTCGCAGCTGGTCGTTTGGCGAAGTCAAGAAGCCGGAGACAATCAATTACCGCACCTATCGTCCTGAAAAAGACGGGTTGTTCTGTGAGCGTATCTTCGGTCCTGAACGGGACTGGGAGTGCGCCTGCGGCAAGTACAAAGGTACCAAATTCAAGGGTATCAGCTGCGAACGCTGCGGCGTCAAAGTAACACACAGCCGTGTGCGCCGCAAGCGTATGGGGCATATCAACCTGGCTGCGCCGGTGGTGCATATCTGGTTTTTCAAGGCGATGCCCAGCCGGCTCAGTACGCTGCTGGGAATGAAAACCACCGATGTGGAAAAGATTGTCTATTTCCAGGATTATGTGGTAACCGATCCGGGTCAAAGCCCGCTCAAAGCCCGCCAGTTGCTGACTGAAGATGAGTATAGGGAAGCTATCAACAAGTACGGCCCGTGTTTTCGGGCGTGGATGGGCGCCGAAGCGATTAAAGAACTGCTCACAAAGTTGGACCTCAATGCGATGTCCGTCGAACTGCGGGCGCAGGTTGGCGAGACTTCCAGCAAGCAGAAAATCAAAGACATCAGCAAGCGGCTCAAGATGGTCAACAGCCTCCGCAACAGCGACAACAAAGCCGAGTGGATGGTTCAGGATGTGATACCGGTCATTCCGCCGGATTTGCGTCCGCTGGTCATGCTGGAAAGCGGCAATTTCGCCACCAGCGATTTGAATGACCTGTACCGCCGGATTATCAACCGCAACAACCGGTTGAAAAAACTCATCGACCTCAACGCTCCGGAAGTCATCATCCGCAACGAAAAGCGGATGCTCCAGCAGGCGGTCGATTCCCTGTTCGACAATGGCCGCTGCCGCCGTCCGGTGCTGGGCAGCAACAACCGTCCGCTCAAGAGCTTGACGGATATGATCAAAGGCAAGCAGGGACGCTTCCGCGAAAACCTGCTGGGCAAACGCGTGGACTATTCGGCCCGTTCGGTCATTGTCGTCGGGCCGCATCTGAAACTGTATCAGTGCGGCTTGCCCAAGCGCATCGCCCTGGAACTGTTCCAGCCGTTTATCATCCGCAAGCTCAAAGACCGCGGCTATGCCGACACCATCAAGAGCGCCAAGCGGATGCTCGAACGGCGTGAAGAACACGTCTGGGATATTTTGGAAGAAGTCATTCATCAGCATCCCGTGCTGCTCAACCGCGCCCCGACGCTGCACCGTATGGGTATTCAGGGCTTTGAGCCGGTGCTGGTCGAAGGCAACGCCATTATGCTGCACCCGCTGGTCTGCCAGGGCTTCAACGCCGACTTTGACGGCGACCAGATGGCCGTCCACTTGCCGCTCAGTATCGAAGCGCAGGTCGAGGCGCATACCCTGGTGATGTCCACCAATAATATTTTCTCTCCATCCAGCGGCTCGCCGATGCTGGGGCCGTCTCAGGATATGGTGCTGGGCAATTTCTATATCACCTACATTGCCGACGGCCAGAAGGGCGAGGGGATGGTTTTCCGCGATATGAACGAAGCCATCACAGCCCTGGACATGGGCAAAGTGGCAATGCACGCCAAAGTCAAGGTGCGCATCCCCGCCGGCAAGAAAGTGATTGCCGAAACCGGTACCGAAAAGGGTCCCGTCATTGTTACAACGCCCGGACGGTGTTTGTTCAACGATATTCTCGACCCGCGGATGCCGTTCTATAATCTGATGCTCGATAAGAAAAAACTCGGCAAGGTCATCGAAGACTGTTTTGAGTATGCCGGCAGCAAAGCTACGCTGGACCTGCTGGATAATATGAAAGAATTGGGCTTTAAGCGGGCAACCCTGTCGGGGATGAGCTTTGGTCTGGTCGATTTGCGTATTCCGCCGGAAAAGCAGGGCATTATTGATGCGACCCAGAAAAAGGTTGACCGCGTCATGAAAAATTTCCACGCCGGTGTACTGACCGAAGGCGAACGCTACAATCAGGTTATTGAAAGCTGGACGCATGCCCGCGTCGCGGTAACCAACGCGATGATGAGAGCGATGAAAGACGATGTGCGTAACGGCAAGCCGTATCTGAACCCGATTTGGGTCATGCGTCATTCGGGCGCTCGCGGCAGTATCGACCAGATTCAGCAGCTTGCCGGTATGCGTGCCTTGATGGCAAAGCCCAGCGGCGAGATTATCGAAACGCCCATTAAGGCCAACTTCCGTGAAGGCCTCAATGTGCTGGAATACTTCAGCTCGACCCACGGCGCTCGTAAGGGATTGGCCGATACGGCGCTCAAAACAGCCGATTCGGGTTATCTGACCCGTAAGCTGGCCGATGTGGCACAGAATATGATGATTACCCAGGTGGATTGCGGTACGTTGCAGGGAATCACTAAGATGACCGTCTATAAGGGCGAGACGGTGGATATTGCCCTGAAAAATCTGATTGTCGGCCGAACGGCACGGGATAATATCCGCAATCCGATGACCGATGAAATGATTGTCCGTGAAAATGAAGTCATTACGCCCGAAGCGGCAAACAAAATAGAACAGCTCGGCCTGGATGCGATTCGCGTCCGCAGTCCGCTGACTTGCGAAAGCCAGGAGGGTGTCTGCGCCCGATGCTACGGCTGGGATTTAAGCACCAGCCGGATGGTCGAAGAAGGGCTGGCTGTCGGTATTATCGCCGCCCAGTCCATCGGCGAACCCGGCACGCAGTTGACCATGAGAACCTTCCATACCGGCGGCATCGCGGCGATGTCGCTGATCGAAACCGAGCAGAAGGCGTCTCGTGACGGCGTCGTCAAATATCTCGAAAGTCTGCGCTGCGTCGATAACCCCAACCCCGAAGCCGGCACCGGCAGAGCAGGCGAAAATATCGCCCTGAGCCGCCACGGCGAAATGCAGTTGGTCGATGACAAGGGTCGTGAACTGGAACGCTACAAAGTGCCTTACGGCTCGGATGTGCAGGTCAAGGATGGCGAGATGGTCAAACGAGGCCAGCGTCTGTTTGCCTGGAACCCGCACCGTGTGCCGATTTATGCCGAGGTTGCCGGTATCGTGCGGCTGGTCGATATCATCGAAGGCGAAACGATGCGCATCGAGCAGGAGCGCAAAGACCAGAAGGGCAACCCCATCGTCATTGAACATAAGGGCGACAAGCACCCGCAGGTTATTATTGAAGATGAACAGGGTAAGATTCTGGATGTCCATTATCTGCCCGCCAAAGCTCGTATCGAAATCGAAGAAGGCCAGGCTGTCCGGGCCGGTGCCTTGCTGGCTCGTCTGCCGCGAAGCAGCGGCGGTACGCAGGATATTACCGGCGGTTTGCCGCGCGTTACGGAAATCTTCGAAGCACGCAAGCCCAAAGACCCCGCCGCGATGGCCGAAATTTCAGGTACGGTCGAACTCAAAGCAGACAAACGCCGCGGCAAGATGACCATTACTATCCGCAACGAAAGCGGTATGGAAAAAGAACACCATGTCCCGCGAGACAGGCACTTGAATTTCCACACCGGCGACCGGGTCGAGGCCGGCGATGCTCTGACGGACGGGCCGTTGGTGCCGCATGACATCTTGAGAATTAAGGGTGAAGAAGCCCTCCAGCGCTATCTGCTGCGTGAAGTGCAGAATGTCTATCGCGCTCAGAGCGTAACAATCAATGACAAACACATTGAGGTCATTCTGTCGCAGATGATGAACAAGGTGGAAATCGAAACCATCGGCGATACCGACCTGCTGCCGGGCGAAGTCATTGATAAGTTCCAGTTCCGCAAAGTCAACAATGCTCTGGCAGGCAGTCTGCGGGTAACCGACCCCGGAGATACGACACTCAAAGAAGGTCTGATTGTTACCAAAGAGCAGCTCGAAATTGCCAACGAAAAGGTCGAGGAACTGGGCGGAACTCCCGCCAAGGGCAAGAAACCCAAGCCCGCCACGGCGCTGACCCTGCTTTTGGGTATTACTAAGGCGTCTTTGCAGTCGGACAGCTTTATTTCCGCTGCCAGCTTCCAGGAAACAACAAAAGTATTGACGGAAGCATCTTTGGCTGGTAAAACAGATGATTTGGTAGGTTTAAAAGAGAATGTGATCCTCGGCCACCTGATACCGGCCGGCACGGCCTTCAAGCAGTATTTGGATGCACGGGTTCGCCATCACGGCGAGCCGCCGGTACCCAAACAGCTCGAAGAACTCCGTGTGGCTCGGGAAGAGGAAGCCGCCAAAGACAAGGCTGTTAAAGCGGCTTTGGGTTTGGAATAGAGTAAGAAACGGTAAAAGTAAAGATTTATATAAATTTGGAGAGTATATGCCGACAATTAATCAGTTAATCCGACACGGACGCAAGAGCAAAGGTAAAAAACGCGTCTCGGACATTACCGGTTCGCCGCAGATGCGGGGAGTGTGCCTGATTGTCAGGACGCAAACACCCAAAAAGCCCAACTCGGCGCTGCGGAAAATTGCCCGTGTTCGGTTGACGTCGGGTACTGAAGTAACTGCGTACATTCCGGGTATTGACCACAACCTGCAGGAACACAGCACGGTTTTGATTCGCGGCGGCAGGGTGCGCGACCTTCCCGGCGTGCGGTACCATATTGTTCGCGGCACGCTGGATACCGGCGGAGTCAATGGCCGCAAACAGGGTCGTAGCAAGTACGGCGCCAAGAAAGGCAAGTAGTAAAACAGCCGCACAGCCGCTGGATGGCTGGGGCAGCAGATAAAAACAAAACGCTCAATAAGGTGTTGGAATGAGAAAAAAATATGTCAATGCGGAAAGTTTCCTGATGCCGGATTCGGTTTATGGAAGCAAACTGATTTCCAAATTCATCAATTGTATGATGCAGGATGGCAAGAAGGGCACTGCCCAGAAGATTTTCTATGATGCGATGGACAGCATTGGGCAGAAAATTCAGGATGCCGCGCCGCTGGAAGTCTTTGAAACCGCGATGGAAAATGTCAAACCGATGCTGGAAGTTCGTTCCAAGCGTGTCGGCGGCGCCAGTTATCAGGTACCGATGCAGGTAGCCCCCAAACGGCAGCAGTCGCTGGCAATTCGCTGGATACTGGCGGCAGCCCGCAGCAAAAAAGGCAAACCGATGGCGCAGCGGCTGGCTTCGGAACTGATGGACGCCTATCGCAAGGAAGGCGCCGCTATTACGACGCGCGAAAATGTGCATCGTATGGCCGAAGCCAACAAGGCGTTTGCACATTTCGCATGGTAATGATTTTGAGTTCTTCTGCCACGGTCGCAGTTTGTGTCCGTGGCAGTTTTCTTTTATGAGAGAGTCTGGGTTGTCCGCCGGCAGGCCGGCGGCAGGATGACAAAACGATGACGGCTGATTTATCCAAAGTACGCAATATCGGAGTGATGGCTCACATCGATGCGGGCAAGACGACCGTTTCTGAACGCATTCTGTATTTCAGCGGCAAGACCTACAAAATTGGCGAGGTGCACAACGGCACCGCCGTCATGGATTATCTCGAAGAAGAGCAGCAGCGGGGCATTACCATCACCTCGGCGGCAACCAAATGCCCCTGGAATGATCATGATATCAATTTAATTGATACCCCCGGTCATGTCGATTTTACCGCCGAAGTCGAGCGGTCGCTGCGTGTACTGGATGGCGCTATTGCCGTCTTTGACGGTTCTGAGGGGGTTCAGGCACAAAGTGAAACTGTCTGGCGGCAGGGTCAGAAATATCACCTGCCCTGTATTTGCTTTATCAACAAAATGGACAAGACCGGCGCTGATTTTGAGATGAGCATTCAAAGTATCCGCGATAAACTGCAAGCCCATCCCGTCGCCGTTCAGTACCCCATCGGGGCGGAAGGTACATTCGAGGGACTCATCGACCTGATTACGATGAAGGCGGTGTACTTCGAGCAGGAAGAAAAGGGCGCCAGCTTTTATGAAAAAGACATCCCGTCAGATTTGCAGGCAGTCGCCCAAAAATGGCGGCACGATATGATAGAGGCCGCCGCGGAATTTGATGAAGCCCTGATGGAAGCCTATATTCAAGACCAGCCCGCAAGCGAAGAGGCTATCCGCCGGGGCTTGCGAAAAGGAACGGTGTCGGGCAAAATTCATCCGGTGCTGGTCGGGGCGGCGTTGCGGAATATCGGCATCCGCCGGCTTCTGGATGCGGTGGTGTGGTATTTGCCGTCGCCGCTGGATAGACCCCCGGCCGTGGGCTTCAAGAACGGAGACCTCAAACATAAAATCGATATCGTCTGCGACCCCGATAAATCGTTAGTGGCATTGGCGTTCAAGATTACCAATGACAAGCACGGCGATTTGTATTTCCTGCGGATTTATCAGGGAACACTGGCCAAAGGCACCCGCGTCTTGAATCTCAATCGGGATGTCCGCGAAAATATCACGCGGCTGTTTCACATGCACGCCAACAATCGTCTGATTATCGACCAGGCGTCGGCAGGTGATATCGTCGCCGTATTGGGTCTCAAAGAGACCATTACCGGCGACACCCTGTGCGATTCACGCCATCCGGTCACGCTGGAGGGCATTACATTTCCCGAAACCGTCATCAGTATGTCAATTGAGCCGATTTCGGCAGCAGAACGGATTAAACTGGGCGAAGCCCTCAATATTCTTCGCAAAGAAGACCCGACATTTAACACCAAATTCGACCCGGAAACAGGACAAACAATCATCCGCGGTATGGGAGAGTTGCACTTGGAAGTGCTTCAAAACAGGCTGGTTAGGGATTTAGGGGTCAATGTGAGAGTGGGCAAACCCCGCGTCGCCTACAAAGAGGCCATTACCAGTATTGCCAAAGGCGAGGCAAAATTCATCCGTCAGACGGGCGGACGCGGTCAATATGGCCATGTTGTGATGCAAATTGAGCCGATTTTCGAGGAAAACGGAGAATACGCCAAAGAAAATATCTTCGAAAATGCCATCATTGGCGGCACAATCCCCAAAGAATATATCCCCTCTGTCGAGCGAGGGGCTTTAGAAGGGCTGGCAAGCGGCACATTATCGGGCTACCCAGTGGTAGGCGTTAAGGCAACCCTGCTGGATGGGTCTTTCCATACTGTTGATTCTTCTGAACTTGCGTTCGAGCAGGCGGCCGTGATGGCAATGCAGGATTTATTGGCTAAAGCACATCCAGTTTTACTCGAACCTGTGATGCGTGTCCAGGTTATTATTCCAGACTCCTATTATGGAGTTGTTCAGGGTAATCTGGTATCCCGCCGTGGGATTATTACAGATTCGCATCTACACATCGCAACCCGCGTTATTGACGCCAAGGTGCCGCTTGCGGAAATGTTTGGCTATTCCAGTCAAATCCGCAGTGCCACGGCTGGCCGGGGGTCCTTTACGATGGAGCCGCTGGCCTACGAAAAGGTGCCGGAACAAATTTCTGAAAAAATTCTTGAAGGAGGCTATTGACAACCTGTGCAAAGTCATTTATAGTCTCCCTTTCCAGTTGAGCGAGCGTATCAGACCGTTTGATATGCGATACGAGTTTGACTGAACATCTCGCGAAAAGCGATTCACGGATGGATTAGTGGTTCGACCGTAAGGCTCGTAATAAAAAGGACTTATAGTTTTATTCGAGTTGCAGACAGCGTGTTAATCACGGCAAAACTGTCTTATAAATTTCGGGCCTGGCTGTGCAGACAAGGCTCGCAGAAAAGGGTTAAAAAAGCCCATTAAAAATTAAGGTGAGGCGGCATTGTCGCTTTTCCTGCCTAAAAAATTAGTAATTTTTTCCGTTTCGGCAATTTTTTTGCCGGATAATAGTACTGGCAACATAGAAAATTATAGAAAAAGATTGTGTTTTTAGAGAGTCGCTGGTAGATTGAGAGGCTTTCCGTAAAATACAGTTATGTTAGACATATATTAAGGATAGATCATGACAGAAACCGAACGCATAAGAATCAGAATGGAAGCGTACGATTATCGAGCGCTGGATAGTTCTGCCAAAGAAATCGTCGAGCAGGCTCGTCGGACGAATGCGAGAGTCAGTGGTCCGGTTCCGCTGCCGACACGGATTGAGCGCTACACCGTGCTTCGCAGTCCCCATATCGACAAAAAGTCGCGTGAACAGTTTGAAATGCGTACCCATAAGCGTCTGATTGACATTTTTGACGCCAATGCCCGCACGGTGGAAGCCTTGAATCGGCTGGTCGTACCCGCGGGCGTTTTTGTCAAGATAAAGGCGTAGGTTCCGAGAAATTCAGTTTGGCACAAGCAAGCTAAGGAAAATAAGAAATGGCAATGTTGTTGGGCAAAAAAATAGGTATGACGCAGATTTACAGCGAGGAAGGCAAGATGACGCCGGTAACGGTCATCCTGGCCGGCCCCTGTACCGTCATGCAGGTTAAAACCAAGGAAACCGACGGATACACCTCGTATCAGTTGGGATTTGACGATAAAAAGGCATCCCGCGTGACCAAGCCCCTGGAAGGTCATGCCAAAAAAGCCAATACGCAAGCCAAACGGTTTGTTCGCGAATGGCGTTTAGAGGATGCCAAGTCCGCCGCTTACAACGCCGGCGATTCGCTGGATGTGGAATTGTTTAACGATGTTGCGTATGTTGATGTGATTGGTACCAGCAAGGGTAAAGGGACTGCCGGCGTGATGAAACGCCACAATTTCGGCGGTTTTCCCGCATCGCACGGTACCGAGCGCAAACACCGTGCCGGCGGTTCGATTGCCAGCCATTCGACCAACCGCGGATTCAGCGGACGCCCCAAGCGCGGCAAGCGGATGGGCGGTCGTATGGGAAATGAACGGGTTACCAGCAAAAATCACAAGCTGGTTTCCATCGACAAAGAAAATCATCTTTTGGTTGTCAAAGGCCCGGTTCCGGGTCCCAACGGCGGATATGTTGAAATCCGCACAGCCAAGACTAAGAAATAAAGAATCGTAGGAACGGAAAAGACCATGATTGATGTTGCTGTATATAATCGTGAAGGCCAGGAAATCGAAAGCCTCAAAGTCGATGAAAGCGTGTTTGGCGGAATCGTCCGCTATCCGCTGATCAAACAGGCGCTGGTGATGTATCAAGCCAACAAGCGTCAGGGGACGGCCGCCAACAAGAACAAAAGTCTTGTGGAAGGTTCGACCCGCAAGCTGTATCGCCAGAAGGGTACCGGCAACGCTCGTATGGGTCAGGTTCGCACCCCCAGCCGCAAAGGCGGCGGCGTAGCCCATGTGAAAGTGGCCCGCGACTTCAATGTGAGTATGCCCAAAAAGCAGCGTCGCCTGGCGTGTGATTCGGCGATTCTGGCCAAGCTGCAGTCCGGTCATGTGGTTGTCGTCGATGAATTGAACTTCTCGGCGCCCAAGACCAAAGAATTCGCACGGATACTGGGTAATCTGAAAATCAGCCGCAGTTGTCTTGTTGCGGTTCAAAATGTCAATGACAGTTTGTATAAATCCGTTCGTAATGTGTCCCGGGTCGGCGTGCTTCCCGTCAAAGATTTGAACGCCGCCGATGTCTGCAACAAGCAGAAAATGCTGTTCACGCGGGACGCATTTGTGAGCCTTTTGGAACGCGAAGAGAAAAACTAATACGCAGGACAGACACGAATGAAAGAATACACTATTATTATCCGCCCGCTGGTAACAGAACAGGGGATGCATCTGGCCAGTGCCAGGAACGCCTATTCGTTTGAAGTCCACAAGGACGCCAACAAGGTTCAGATTCGCAGCGCGGTCGAAAAACTGTACAACGTCAAGGTCTCCGACGTGCGGACGGCCAATGTCAAAGGCAAGCCTCGCCGCCGCGGCCGCGTAATCAGCAAAACGCGGGATTGGAAGAAGGCGGTTGTGGTTCTTGACAAAGACCATCGGATTGACCTGTTCTAAACGGAATCGGCACGGGAACTTAACAAGAAAGCAGAATTATGGCGATTAAAATTTACAGACCTACCAGCGCTGGGCGACGCAACACCTCAGTGATTGATTATAAGGCGGAAATCACCACCACGACGCCGGAGAAGAATCTGTGTGTTCGCATTTCCAAAAGCGGCGGACGCAACCATCACGGTACGACGACGGTTCGGTTTCGCGGCGGCGGCGCCCGCCGGATTTACCGGATTATCGACTTCAAACGCAATAAAGACGGTGTACAGGCCAGGGTAGCCTCCGTCGAGTACGATCCGAATCGCAATTGTTTTATTTCGCTGCTGCATTATGCCGACGGCGAAAAGCGGTATATTCTGGCACCCGCCGGCATCAAGGTCGGCCAGACCATTGAAAGTGGAATTAATGTAGAACCGACTGTCGGCAATGCAATGCCATTGTCATCGGTGCCGGTTGGCGTAGAAATTCATAATATCGAAATGAACGCCGGGCAGGGCGGCAAGTTAGTTCGCACCGCCGGCGGCACAGCGCGTTTGATGGCCAAAGAAGGCGATTGGGCGACAATTATTCTGCCCAGCGGTGAAACACGCATGATTCGCAAAGAATGCCGTGCAACCATTGGCAAACTGGGCAACTCGGATTTCCAGAATGTCCGTGTCGGAAAAGCCGGCCGTTCGCGTCATCAAGGTCGTCGGCCGCACGTTCGCGGCAAGGCACAAAACCCGGTCGCTCACCCGATGGGCGGCGGCGAAGGCAGAGCCAACGGCGGTCGTCATCCGTGTTCACCCACTGGCGTACTGGCCAAAGGCGGAAAGACCCGTAACCCCAGAAAGGTTACCAATAAGCGGATTATTCGCCGGCGCAAAAACGGGCGCGGCATTCAGTTGGTTCTCTAATCGGCACACAAAGTAATAGCCAAAGGATACTTGAGGAAATTAAATGGGACGCTCAAAGAAAAAAGGACCTTTTGTTCAGGAAAAGCTGTATATTAAGATTCAGCAGCAAAAAGACAACGGCAAACGCGATCCGATTAAGACTTGGTCTCGTGCCTGTGTGATTATTCCTGAATTTGTGGGTCATACTTTCATGGTTCATAACGGCAGGATGTTTCACAAGGTGTTTGTGACGGAAAATATGGTTGGACATCGACTTGGCGAGTTTTCTTTGACGCGGTCGTTCCGCGGGCATTCCGGCAGCAAGGCGGAAGCCAAAGCCTAAATTAGATCGAGTAAGGACAGTTTTTCAGCGAAAAAAGGCTGATAGCATAAAGGTACAAAGCAATGTTAAGCGCGAAGTTATTTGAAAAGGCAATCAAATCCAAACGCATCAGCGTCAGGACGCTGGCAGGGCATCTGGCCCGCGGCGAAATGGATATCAAGGCAGCCGCTACCGCAGTCAAGAACTGGCAGCGGGGGTTGTTTGAACCCAAGCCGACCAAAGAAGATGTCCAGCGTCTGGCGTCAGCGATGGGCGTTGAGATTTCTGCGATTTCAGAATGGAAATCCAGTTATCGGTATGCTCCGATGTCGGCCCGCAAGGCGCGGCTTGTAACCGATCTGATTGCAGGCCGGGATGTTCAGGATGCGCTGGATGTGTTGAAATTTACCCGCAAGCGTGCGGCCGAAGCCGTACGCAAGACGCTCGAATCGGCTGTTGCGATTGCCGATGAGCAGGAAGCGGATATGGATAATTTGTATGTCGCTGAGGCTCGCGTAGATGGGGCCGGCCGGCGTATCGGAACCAAGGGCTGGAGAGCCAAAGACCGCGGTCGGGCTCATCCCATCCGTAAGGAAGCCAGCCATATTCATGTTACCGTCGCAGAATTTTAATTGGACTAAGACAGGATAGTTATGGGTCAAAAGACATCACCAGTCGGTTTCAGAACAGGCATTACGCTCAATTGGCAAAGTACATGGTACGCCCCGAAAGCCAATTACGGCGAGTTCCTTGTCGAAGATCACAAGATACGCGAGTTTGTGGACAAGAAGTTCAACCGCCAGCCGCCTTATGCGGCCGTGGCCAAGGTTGAAATCGGACGCACCCGCAACGAAGTCAAGGTAACGCTGCATACCGGCCGTCCGGGGATGGTCATTGGTCCCCGCGGTTCCGAAGTGGACAAACTGCGGGAGGAGCTGGAAGCCTTGATTGATCGCAAAGTCAATGTCAATGTGATCGAAATTAAGGAGCCGGCGCTGGATGCCAAATTGGTCGGCGAAGGTATTTCTGAACAGTTGAAAAAACGCGCTTCTTTCCGCCGTGTGATGAAAATGGCCTGCGAGAATGCGTTAAACGCCGGCGCTAAGGGAGTTAAAATTATTATCAGCGGTCGTCTTGGCGGTGCGGAAATTGCCCGCAGCGAAACTCAGAAGATGGGTTCGATTCCGCTGCAGACGCTGGATGCCAATGTGGATTATGCCACTTCGACTGCGATAACCACATACGGATGTATTGGTATCAAAGTGTGGATTTATAAAGGCAAATTTGGGGAAGAGATTGTCGCCGTTGCCGGCGCCAGACCCCGTCGCGGCGGACGCGGCGGCGGACGGGATGGCGGCAGAGACGGACAGCGGGTTCGCCGTTCTCGTTCGGATGCCCAGTCCGGTCGTTCCGCTGCGAGCTCACAGGACAGTCCGGCAGGTTCTCAGGATGGCACAGCCGCCGCTGCCGGCGATAACAGCTAAGTTTTTTGGGATACAAGGAATCGAATTATGGCGTTGATGCCAAAAAGAGTAAAGTACCGTAAACAACAGCGCGGCCGTATGCATGGCAATGCCTGCCGATGCAACTATGTGGCGTTTGGTGAATATGGCTTGCAGGCGTTGGAAACCAGTTGGATAACCGGCCGGCAAATCGAAGCCGGGCGTGTGGCAGCGACTCACTTTATCCACCGTGAAGGCCGGGTATATATCCGGATTTTTCCAAACCATTCCTATTCAGCCAAACCCCTGGAAACCCGTATGGGTAAGGGAAAGGCCGAAGTGGAAGGCTGGGTGGCTCGAGTCAAGCCCGGCACGGTGATGTTTGAAATCAGCGGAGTAACCGAAGATGTCGCCAAACTGGCGTTGTCGCGCGTGGCACATAAGATGCCGATCAAATGCAGGCTGGTGATGCGGCGGCATTCCATAGCGTAATCAAAAAGGTATAAGAAATGAAAGCGTCTGAAATACGAGAAATGCGTGCCGATGAACGGCAGGAAAAGATGGCTGAGCTGCAGCGCAAGATGTATGATCTTCGCAGTCAGTCGGTAACCGAAAATCTGCCCAACTGTCACGCGATTCGCAACGTGCGTCGGGATATCGCCCGAATTAAAACGATCCTTCGTCAAGACCAGTTAAAGGGTAAATAGTCCGTATGGAAACAAGCACAATAAAAACCCGGCAGGCCGTAGTCATTGGTAAAAGCGGCGATAAGACCGTCAAGGTGCAGATTGACTTTTCGGTCAAACATCCAAAATACGGCAAGTATTTGCGCCGTCGTACCCGGTTTGCGGTCGACGACCCGAAGAACCTGGCCGGCGTTGGTGATTTGGTGGAAATAACGGAGTGCAGACCGCTGAGCAAGAGCAAGAGCTGGCGTTTGCTGAATGTCATTCAAAAAGCCGTCAAAGAGTAAAGGGATAGCCGTGATACAACAGGAAACCATGCTGGAAATCGCTGACAACAGCGGCGCCAAGACGGCGCAGTGTATTCGGGTCTTGGGCAAAAGCGGTGCCAGAGGCAAATATACCCGTGTAACCGCGAGTGTCGGAGATATCGTTTGCGTCGCGATAAAAAAATCGCTGCCCACTTGTCAGTTGGACGATAAAAAAGTGCATAAATGCGTCATCATCCGAACCAAGTTTCCGATTCGCCGGGCGGATGGCAGTTATGTCCGTTTTGACAGCAACGCGGCGGTCATTATTGATGCGGAAAAGAATCCCGTCGGGACGCGCATTTTCGGCGCGGTGCCGCGTGAACTCCGTGAAAAGAACTTTATGAAGATTATTTCACTGGCCAGTGAAGTGGTATAACCCGCAGGGACAGCAAACAGAGATATAATTATGGCAAAACACGTAAAAAAAGGTGATACAGTACAGGTAATCGCAGGCGATTCCAAGGGAACGACAGGCAAGATACTTCGTGTGCTTCCCGAAAAAGACCGCGTTGTCGTCGAGGGCGTGAATCTGGTTTATAAGCATGTTCGTCCCTCCCGCAAGAATCCGCAGGGCGGGCGTATTCGTGTGGAAAAACCGATTCATATCAGCAATGTGCTGCCGGTCAGTCCGAAGACATCCAAAGGAACTCGCGTGCGTTTTGAGATTACCGACAAAGGCGTCAAGAAACGCGTTGGCAAAGACGGCTCGGAAATCGGCGTCGTCGTCAAGGCAAAAAAATAATATAGGCATGATAGGGCAAAGTTCATGGCTCGTTTGAAAGATTTATACAAAAGTAAAATAGCGGCTTCGCTGCAAAGTAAGTTTGGCTACTCTTGTCCGATGGCAATCCCTCGGCTGCAGAAAATCGTCGTCTCGATGGGTGTCGGCAAGGCCATACAGGACAAGAAGTATCTGGATGTGGCGGTCAAGGACATCACCATCATCACTGGCCAAAAGCCGCTGATTTGCAAGTCCCGAAAGAGCGTGTCCAACTTCAAGGTGCGCGAAGGCGACAAGACCGGAGTCAAAGTAACGATGCGGCGGGCCAGGATGTATGAGTTCCTGGATCGTCTGATTAACCTGGCGATTCCTCGCGTCAAAGACTTTCGCGGGCTCAACCCCAACGGATTTGACGGCAGCGGCAATTATTCGATGGGTCTCAGCGAGCAGAGTGTATTTCCTGAAATTGATCCGGCTAAAACCGATATCCAGCAGGGTATGAATATCACCTTCGTAACCAGCGCCAATTCGGATGAGGAAGGACGCGAGCTGCTGCGTTTATTTGGAATGCCCTTTAAGTCGTAACTTTTATAAGCTGACAGGAGTAAAGACAGATATGTCAACCAAGGCACTGGAAAATGCCGCCCGTAAACCGGCAAAATTTAAAAGCCGCACTCGTCCCCGCTGTGAGATTTGCGGGCGCGCCAGAGCGGTCTATCAGAAATTCAAGATTTGCCGCCTGTGTTTCCGCAAGATGGCCAATGAAGGCAAGATTCCTGGCGTCAAGAAAGCCAGTTGGTAATAAAGTAGAATCCATTTACGTATAAGTACTGGAGTGATTGAATGAGTTTAACTGATCCCATAGCGGATATGCTGACACAAATTCGCAACGCCGGCAATGTCAGGCGCCCTGAAGTGTTTGTTCCGGCTTCCAAGGTGTGCCTGGGAATAGCGGGCGTGCTGAAAGAGGAAGGCTTTATCCAAGATTTTGACCGGATTGACGATGCCAACAAACAAGGTCGGATTCGGATTCGTCTGAAGTACACCCTCTCCGGCGAACACGCGATTCAGCATCTCAAACGAGTCAGCAAGCCTGGCTGCCGGTCATACAAAGGCGTCGATGAATTGCCCCGCGTCGTCGGCGGTTTGGGGATTGCGATCGTTACGACCAGTCGGGGTATAATGAGCGATAAAAAATGCCGCCAGCAGAAAATCGGCGGCGAAATGATTTGTACGGTGAGCTAAATGAGTCGTATAGGAAAAAAACCAATTGCCATACCGGCTGGCGTAAAGGCCGAGCTACAGGGACGCAAGATGAAAATCACCGGTCCCAAGGGAACCTTAGAGATGCAGTGTGTTGCCCAGGTGGATGTCAAAATCGACGGCGGTCAGATTGTCGTCGGCAATCCGAATCCAGCCGACCGAATCAGCCGGGCGATGCACGGCACTACGCGGGCGCTGCTGAACAATATGATTGTCGGCGTCACGACCGGCTATCAAAAGACGATGCAGATTTTCGGCACCGGTTATAATGTCAAGGAGCAGGGCGGCAAGCTGCTGCTTCAAGTCGGCTACTGCAATATCGTCGAGTTGCCCATCCCCAAGTCGGTCAAGGTGGAAATCAAAACCGCAGCGACCAAAGGCAATGAGACTCCCGCAGTCTTTATGCTCAGCAGTGCAGACAAGCAGGCGGTTGGCGAGTTTGCTTCCCAAATCCGCAAGGTCAAGCCCCCGGAACCGTATCAGGGCAAAGGCATTCGGTATGCCGACGAGCATGTGGTTCGCAAAGAAGGCAAGGCGTTGGCATCCGGATAATTGGCCGTATCGGCGGGCAGCAAATGACGGTGTGTGCGGCGTGATTGCCGCGTGAATACGATAGGAAAATAGGACTATGTTGAAAGAAAAAATTGAACAGGCAAGAAGCAGGCGGGACATGCGTTCCCGCAAGCGTGTGTTTGGTACGCCGGAACGTCCGCGCCTTGTGGTGTTTCGTTCTGGTCGGCACATTTACGCCCAGATTATCGATGATATCGCCGGCGTAACGCTGGCTTCCTGCAGCACGATGGTTGCCGTGGTTCGGGAAGGTCTCAAAAAGACCGGCAACAAGGCGGCCGCGGAAGCCGTAGGCGCCTCGCTGGCAAAGCGGGCGATGGAAGTCGGCATCAAGGCGGTTTGTTTTGATCGTAACGGCTATAAGTACCATGGCCGCGTCAAGGCGCTGGCGGACAGCGCTCGTAAAGCCGGGTTGGCTTTTTAATCGGATATAACGGAAAAGCGGATTTTTGTGATACTGGAGATAAAAGTTGGCTGAAGAAGCAATCAGAACAGAAATGCACAGCGAGCAGCCGCTCGAAGAAACGGTTGTCAAAGTGTATCGTAACGCCAAAGTTGTCAAAGGCGGAAGGCGTTTTAGTTTCTCGGCGCTGGTTGTCGTCGGGGACCGCAATGGGACTGTAGGTTATGGATATGCCAAAGCCAACGAAGTGCCTCCTGCGGTCGAAAAAGCGGTCAAAGACGCCAAGAAAAATCTGCAGCGGGTTCCCGTCATCGGCGGTACCTTGCCGCATGAAATCAAGGGCAAATGCCGCGCAACGAATATCATTATGCTGCCGGCAAGCGCCGGTACCGGCGTCATTGCCGGCTCGTCGGCCAGAGCGGTCCTTGAACTGGCCGGAGTCCGCAATGTACTGACCAAAATTTACGGCAGCCGATCTGCCAAAAATGTGGTCAAGGCCGTAATGGAAGGTCTGTTAAAACTAAGAAACAAGCAAGAAGTCGAAGAACTTCGCGGAGTGCAGATTGACTCTGAAAGGGTATAAACGCTATGTATAGCCATGAAATTACATCGATTGCCGGCCCGAATAAAAAGCACAAACGCGTCGGGCGCGGAAAAGGCACGGGCCACGGAAAAACGTCTGGGCGTGGCCACAAAGGCGCCGGTAGCCGTTCGGGGCCCAATCCTTACTTGACCTATGAAGGCGGCCAGATGCCGTTGTTTCGAAGATTGCCCAAGCGGGGCTTCAGTAATTCCAAATTTGCGACCCGCTACGAAGTGGTCAATGTTGCTCAACTGGAACGGATTTTCCAGGATGGTTCGTCTGTGGGCGTCGGCGAGTTGTTTGGCGCTGGGCTGGTGGATAGTCTTGACAGCCGCATCAAGGTGCTTGGCGACGGCGAATTAACCAAGAAACTGGATGTGTCCGCTCATAAATTCAGCAAAAGCGCCGAACAGAAGATTTCAAGCTGCGGCGGTTCAGCCAAAGTAGTAGCCTGAATAACCCAAAGAGGATTATTAGATGCTTTCGACATTTGTCAACATCTTCAAAATACCGGAACTAAGAAATAAACTGTTGTTCACAGTGGTGCTGCTGTGTATCTATCGCATCGGGTTCTATATTCCGGTTCCCGGTTTTGATATGTCCAAAATGCAGGCCAGCTCCGATAGCGGCAATCCGCTCGGACGCGCTGCCGATTATCTGGAAATGTTCACCGGCGGAACCCTGAGCCGAAGCAGTTTGTTCGGCATGGGAATTATGCCTTATATTTCCGCATCCATCATTCTAATGCTGCTGGGCGAGGTGGTTCCTTCCCTTCGCAAATTGCGGCAGGAGGGCGGAACAGGGTATAAGAAAATACAGGAATATACACGCTATCTGACAGTGCCTCTTTGTGTGCTGCAGGGTATGATGTGGATGAAGCTGTCCGTTTCGGGCGGTTATGCTTATTCTGGAATGAAGTTCCAGGCGTTGTTGATGGGTATCGTCGGGATGACCGCCGGAACCATTTTCCTGATGTGGCTTGGCGAACAAATCGACGAGTACGGCATCGGCAACGGAATCAGTCTGATTATCATGTCGGGTATTCTTGCTCGTATGCCCAGGGCGGTGATGGATGTGTGGGCAAATACAAAATTTCAGGTTGGAACAAGCGCCGGCGAGTACGGTCCGGGTACGATATTGTTTTTGATTGCGGCGTTCGTCATTGTTGTTGCAGGCGCCATCCTGATTACGCAGGGACAGCGGCGCATTCCGATTCAGCAGGCCAAGCAGATGCGAGGCCATCGAATGTACGGCGGCCAGCGCCATTACCTGCCGTTGCGGGTCAATCACGGCGGCGTGATGCCGATTATTTTTGCATCCAGTTTGATGATGTTCCCGCAAATTGTCATCGGTCAGATTCGTAATTATTTTCCATCTCAGGTGATGGACTTGATTTATAAT
Source organism: uncultured Pirellulales bacterium (assembly GCA_964537635.1). GTDB lineage: Bacteria > Planctomycetota > Phycisphaerae > Sedimentisphaerales > Anaerohalosphaeraceae > Anaeroglomus. The sequence continues at coordinate 23,014 of CAZICJ010000005.1, read as the reverse complement.
GCCTTTGAGCCATTGGCGTACACCTATAATCTGGTGTATGTCATCATGATTTTTGTGTTCGCTTTTTTCTGGACAACCGTTCAGTTCCAGCCCAAAGATATGGCGAAAAATCTCCGCGACCGAGGCAGTTTTATTCCGGGCTTGCGTCCCGGCCAGCGGACTGCGGAATATCTGGAAACCGTGATGATTCGCATCACCTTTTTCGGTGCGGCATTTTTGGCGATTATCGCCGTGGTTCCCAGTCTGGTAACCCAGATGCTGAATGTCAACTATGTTGTGTCATCCTATCTGGGCGGCACAGGTTTGCTGATTGTCGTCAGCGTATCTCTGGATTTGGTGCAGCGCATTGAAGCCAACCTGTTGATGCGCAACTATGAAGGTTTTACGGATGCCAAGCGTATCAAGGGAGCGTACTAATGAGATTGATTTTACTTGGACCTCCCGGCGCCGGCAAAGGCACTCAGTGTAAGCGGATTATTGATGCGTATAAAATAGTGCATTTATCCAGTGGCGATATCCTTCGCGCTGAGCGCGCCGCGGGAAGCGAACTGGGCAAGAAAGCCCAAAGCTATATGGATTCCGGCGGATTGGTGCCGGATGGGCTGATTATTGATATGATGGTCAAGGCAATGAAGAAAGCCTCGCAGGGTTATGTCCTGGATGGTTTTCCGCGCACCGTCGTTCAGGCCGAGGGCCTGGATACAGCGCTGGCTAATGCCGGCGAGAAAATCGACGCTATCGTGAATCTGCAGGTTGATGATGCCTTGATTTTGCCCCGGATGACCGGCCGGCGAAGCTGTCCCAAGTGCGGGGCGGTCTATCATATTGAAACGCTCAAGCCCAAAGTTGACGGGCAGTGTGATAAGGGCTGCGGCGCTCTGGTGCAGCGGGCGGATGACAAACCCGAAGTTGTCTCCACACGGCTCAAGACCTATCACGAACAGACAGCGGTTGTGGTGGGGTATTATGCAAAACGCGGCGTCAAAATGATCAACATCGACGCCTCGCAGGAAATCAGTAAGGTCAATCAGGTTGTTCTGAAGGAATTGGAGAGCCTGAAATAACGGGCTGCATCGGAAATGGCGATAACGCTACGAAGCAGCCGGGAAATAGAAATGATTCGCAATGCCGGTTTGTTGGTTGCAAGAGTTCTTTCAAAATTACAAGAGTTCGCTCAGCCGGGTATTACGACCGCCGAGCTGGATCGTCTGGCGCTGGAATTAACCCGCCAGGCGGGTGCGATTGCCCTCTTTAAGGGGGTTAAGAATCCGTCCAGCGCCAAGCCGTTCCCCGGGGCGATTTGCACCTCGATTAACGAACAGTTGGTTCATGGGATCCCTTCCGACAAGGTTGTGCTGCGCCAAGGCGACCTTCTGAGTGTTGATTTTGGAGTCAAACTCAACGGGTATTGCGGTGATGCGGCGTTCACTGTCGGAATCGGGCAGATTTGTCCCAGCCGGCAGAGGCTGATTGATACCACGCGGCGAATGCTGGATATTGCGATTGAAAGAATGGCTCCAGGAGTCAAGTGGAGCCAGGTTGCCCAGCAGATGCAGCAGTGTGCCGAACAGGCGGGATTTTCCGTTGTTCGGGATTTTGTCGGACACGGCATTGGTACCGAGATGCACGAAGACCCCAAAGTGCCGAACTTTGTCAGCCGCGAGTTGCTGCGGGATGATATCCTGCTGCGAGAGGGTATGGTGCTGGCGGTCGAACCGATGGTCAATATGGGTAAGTATTCCGTCCGAACGTTGTCTGACGGGTGGACAGTGGTAAGCAGAGACGGCAGTTGTACGGCTCATGTCGAGCATACAATTGCGATAACCTCCGGCGGCTGTGAAGTGTTGACGGATGCCAGGGCGGTAAAATAACGAATATGCCAAAAGACGATGCAATCAGGCTGGAAGCCAAGGTGGTGGACGCTCTTCCCAACGCGATGTTTCGCGTGGAACTGGAGAACGGGCACCGCATTATTGCTCATGTGTCCGGAAAAATGAGAATGAATTTTATTCGGATACTGCCCGGCGACAAGGTTGTCGTCGAGATGAGTCCGTATGATTTGACTAAAGGCCGGATTGTTTTGAGATCCTAAAGCAAAAAGACAGGTGAAATATGAAAGTGCGAAGTTCAGTAAAACGGATATGTGAAAACTGCAAATTGGTGCGTCGCAAAGGCGTGTTGCGGGTAATTTGCCCTGCCAACCCGCGCCACAAGCAGCGTCAAGGTTAATAACGGTAAATAAGATACAGGAGTATATATGCCGCGTATAGTAGGTGTGGACATCCCAAACGACAAGCAGGCGTGGATAGCCTTGAGTTATATCCACGGCATCGGCCGTTTTATGGCAAAGAAGATATTGGCAGAGGCCGGTATTGACCCCCATTTGCGGGCTGGCAAAATGACCGAAGATGAGGTCAGCAAAATCAGCCAGATTATCGACCGCGACCTGATGGTCGAAGGTCAGCTCCGCCGGCAGGTGGCGCAGGACATTTCCCGCTTGCGGGAAATTGCCTGTTATCGCGGTGTTCGGCATCGTCGCGGACTTCCCGTGCGGGGACAGCAGACACAGAGTAATGCCCGTACCCGAAAGGGCAAACGAAAGACCGTGGCCGGCAAGAAGAGCGTTAAGGAAATGCGGTAAGCGTTTCCTGTCCGCGGCCGGGTAAAACAGAAATTCAACCACTTTTCGGATTACAGGGAAAATGGCAAAAAGCATTAAAAAGAAAGTCAAGAAAAGCGTCGTTCGAGGCGTCGTCCATATCAAGGCGAGCTTCAATAATACATTAATCAGCATTACCGACACCGAAGGCGGTGCGATATGCCAGGATTCCGGCGGGTCCGTGGGCTTTAAAGGCTCACGCAAGAGCACGCCGTTTGCCGCCCAAAAGGCCGCCGAAAAGGCCGCCAAGACGGCTATGCGGGTCGGGCTGCGGGAAGTGGAAATTCGGGTCAAAGGTCCCGGTTCCGGCAGAGAGTCGGCCATCTCGGCGATTCAGCAGGCAGGGCTTCGAATTGCCTCGATTGAGGATGTGACGCCCATTCCGCACAATGGATGCCGTCCGCCCAAACGGCGCAGAGTATAAATGAGTTGTAATTAAACTTTACCAAGATAAGGAAATAGAGATTCTATGGGACGTTATCTGGATGCGTCATGCAGGTTATGCCGGCGAGAAGGCATGAAACTATTGCTCAAAGGTTCCCGCTGTGAGACCGCCAAGTGTGCGATCGAAAAACGGCAAAAGAGCCAGGCTCCGGGCCAGCACGGCTGGCGTAAAGGCAAAGGAAGCGATTACGCAGTTCGTCTGCGCGAAAAGCAGAAACTCAAACGCTATTACGGGCTGTTTGACAAGCAGTTTATGCAGTATTTCCGTCTGGCTGAAAAGGGAAGAACCGACACCGGCAAGGAACTGCTGGCTCTTCTGGAACGCCGTCTGGACAATGTGGTTTATAAACTGAATTTTGCCCCTTCGCGCAAGGCCGCTCGCCAGCTGGTTTCGCACGGCCATATTTACCTGAACGGAAGACGCGTGGATGTCGCCAATATCCTGGTGAAGGTAGGCGATAAAATTACGCTCAAAAACGCCGACAAGACTCGCAAGCGGGTGAAAGCCCAGATTGAAAACAACCCTCATTTTGCCGTGCAGGGCTGGCTGCAGCTGGATGCCGATAAGCCGATGGCCACTGTCGTGGCGCTGCCGACACGGGATGATGTGCAGTTGGCGGTCGAAGAACAGTTGGTTGTGGAATTCTGCTCGCGATAATCGAAATAACGTTAACCGAAGGCGGATACCAGATGGTGTTTTGAGGCGACCCGGCCTTGAAATGCTGAGAACATCCGCTCTGATAATGGGAGATATATTATGAGAATTAATTGGAGAGGTTTGGAACTGCCGACGCGGGTCGTGCGGGACGAACAGGTGTCAACGGATAACTACGGACGGTTTTTGATTGAACCGTTTGAGCGGGGGTTTGGCACAACCATCGGCAATAGTCTGCGCCGTGTGTTGCTGTCCGCCCTGGAAGGCAATGCGATTGAATGGATTAAGATTCACGGCGCCGACCATGAGTTCACCACGCTCAAAGGGGTGATGGAAGACATAACGGATATCGTCCTCAATATTAAGCAGGTGGTGGTTCGGATGCAGGGCGACCAGCCCAAAACCGTCAAACTGTCGGCGAAACGAAAAGGCGCCGTTACAGCCGGCATGATAGAGTGCGATCCGACGATTGAAATCATCAATAAAGACCTGGTCATCGCCACGCTGACTGAAGATGTCAATCTGGAAATCGAAATGGGGATCGGCTGGGGACGCGGCTATTCGCCTGCCGCCGAGCGCATCGCCCAAAAGGACCGTTTCGAGCAGGAATTGGGGCATATTGATATCGACGCCATTTATTCGCCTGTGCTTCGCGTTCGTTATAAAACGGAAGATACGCGCGTCGGCCAGAGAACCAATTACGACAAGCTGATTCTGGAAATTTGGACGGATGGCACCTTGACGCCTCAGTTGTCGCTGATTGAAGCGGCAAAGATTCTCAGAAAATATATCAATCCCTTCGTTCAATATACCGAACTGGGCAGTGAAACGGTGGAAGCCGACACTGCGGCTGTTGAGGTTGAGTCGCCGAAGGTGGACAATGAATTGTCCGCAAAACTGGCAGCGCCGATTGAGCAATTGAATCTCACGGTGCGTTCCAGCAACTGCCTTGAGTCATTCAACATTCAGACGGTTGGGCAGTTGGTCGCGATGACTGAATCGGATTTGATGAAAATCCGCAGTTTTGGAAAAACCAGCCTTCGTGAAGTACGGCAGAAACTGGCCGATATGGGATTAACATTGGGCATGAACGTCGGGTAGAAGAACAATACGTCAAATAACGATAGATAGTCGGAAAAGAATAAGGAAACAATATGCGTCATTTACGAGGATACAGACGGTTAAATCGAACCAGTGAACATCGGCTGGCGATGATGCGCAATATGGCGGGATCCCTGTTTGAACACGAAACCATTTCAACGACGATGGAAAAAGCCAAGGTGGTGCGCAGTTTCGCCGAGAAACTGATTACGGTAGCCAAAAAAGGCACGCTGCACGCTCGTCGGCAGGCGATTTCAATGCTGAATAACCGGGCGATTTTTGCCGAAGTCGATGGCCAAAACAAGCAGAAGGGTACCGTCGTCGGCAAGCTCTTCAGTGATATCGCTCCCCGTTATCTGGACCGGCCCGGCGGTTATACGCGGATTGTCCGGCTGGCAAAACGCCGTTTGGGCGACAACAGCCAGTTGGTACTTCTGCAGTTGGTCGGTTCCGAAAAGCAGCAGCAGGTCGAAGAAAAACCCGCCAAAGGCAAAAAGAAAAAACAGGCAGAATAAGCCGCGTATAGCAAAATTGCAAGCCCGATGAAACATCCTGTCAAGTTCATCGGGCTTTTATTTTTGAAAGGCGATGAAAGATGAACCAGGCAAATTGTATTTTCTGTGCTATCATAGAAGGGCGGATACCCTGCTATAAGGTGTTTGAAAATGAGGCGGTATTGGCATTTTTAGATATCAATCCCGTCAGTCCCGGTCATACGCTGGTAATCCCAAAGCCTCATTTTGACCGTGTGGATTCCTGCCCGCCCCAGGCGCTGGCTGAAGTATGGAAGGTCATCGGGACGATTGCCGCCGCCGTCATCAGGGCGGTCGGTGCGCCGGCGTTTAATGTGCTGTGCAACAACGGCGCCGATGCCGGCCAGGTCGTTGGCCATGTCCATTTTCACATCATCCCGCGTCATCCAAAGGATGGCGTTTTCACGCAATGGCCTGCATTTAAGTATGAATCGGGCAGGCCCGAACAATTGCTCAAAAATATCCTGCAAAATCTTCATAATTAAATGGTTGCTTTTGGTTAGAATTGTGATAGACTGACCCTTCTGAACGCGGGGTAGAGCAGTCTGGTAGCTCGTCGGGCTCATAACCCGGAGGTCGTTGGTTCGAATCCAGCCCCCGCCAATGTATTGTAAATAAAGGACTTGCGTTAATTTTGCGAGTCCTTTATTTTTTTGTCTAAAATCAGCAGCAAGTATTATCGCAAGAGTAAAAATAATACAATTCCTATAGCGACCAAAAGAGAGAGTTGTTTTTTTTTGTATTTTATGTAGGATGTTGCCTGTTATAAACTTATGAAAGAAAGGATGATGGCAATGAAGACCATCGGTAAAACGGTAAAACAGGTAAAAAAAGTCGATTTAACCCTGAAATATCAGGTTGCGGATATCAGTCTGGCCGGCCATGGCCGGCGGGAAATGCAATTAGCCGAAAAGGAAATGCCCGGCCTGATGGCAATCCGCAAAAAATACGGCAAAATCAAGCCCCTCAAGGGCTTAAAGGTCGCCGGCAGTCTCCACATGACCATCCAGACGGCGATGCTGATTGAGACATTGGAAGTGCTCGGCGCCGATGTCCGCTGGGCTTCGTGCAATATCTTCTCCACGCAAGACCACGCGGCGGCGGCGATTGCGGCGGCAGGGCGGACGGCTGTCTTTGCCTGGAAGGGCGAGACACTGGAGGACTACTGGTGGTGTACCGAGCAGGCTCTCACCTGGCCGGACGGTTCGGGTCCCGACCTGATCGTCGATGACGGCGGCGATGCAACCCTGATGCTTGTACACGGCAGTAAGGTGGAAAAGAACCCGTCGCTCCTCAAAAAGAAATCCGACAACAAGGAATTTCAAATTATCCTCGACCGGCTGGCCGCAAGCGTCAAGGCAAATCCGAAAAAGTGGACATCCTTTGCCAAAAAGCTGCGCGGTGTTTCGGAAGAAACAACTACCGGCGTCCATCGGCTCTACCAGCTCAATGCCGCCGGCGAATTGCCCTTTCCCGCAATCAATGTCAATGATTCGGTAACCAAAAGCAAGTTCGATAATCTCTATGGCTGCCGCGAGTCGCTTGCCGACGGCATCAAGCGGGCGACCGATGTGATGGTTGCCGGCAAGGTGGTTGTCGTCTGCGGCTACGGCGATGTCGGCAAGGGCTGCGCTCAATCGATGCGGGGTTTTGGGGCGCGCGTGATGATTACCGAAATTGACCCAATTTGTGCCTTGCAGGCGGTGATGGAAGGCTACGAAGTCGTAACGATGGAACAGGCGGCGCCGCTGGGCGATATTTTTGTCACGGCCACCGGCTGCTGCGATGTGATTACCGGCAAACACATTGAGCGGATGAAAGATGAGGCGATTATCTGCAACATCGGCCATTTTGACAGCGAAATCCAGATGACCTATCTGGAAAACAATCCCAAATTCAAAAAAATTACCATCAAGCCGCAAGTTGATAAATGGGTGCTGGCGCCGCGCCGGTCGGTGATTGTGCTTGCCGAAGGCCGGCTTGTCAATTTGGGCTGTGCGATGGGGCATCCGAGCTTTGTGATGAGCAACAGCTTTACCAATCAATGCCTTGCGCAAATCTGGCTGGCAAGCGAAAAGCTCAAGCCAGGCGTTTATACGCTGCAAAAGAAACTGGATGAAGAAGTGGCGTTGATGCATGTGCAAGCCCTGGGCGGCAAATTGACCAGGCTGACCGCCAAACAGGCCTCCTATCTCGGCATCGCTCCCGAAGGCCCCTACAAACCGGAACATTACCGGTATTGAGGTATGGAGTGAGATATCCCCTCCCGTTTTGCGAAAGATTAAAAGTCAAAAAGTAAAAATAAAAGAAGTCAGAAGACAGGGGCCAGAAGACAGAATGGGAATGAAGAATATATTTTGTAAGTCCTGTTAATCCTGTCAAAAAATAAAATCTGTGAAATCGGTGTAATCTGTGGTTTCTCCTGTCTCCGAACTACGAACCAAAAACTATACGGATTGATGCGGGATGTTTCGTTGGTGCGTGAGAAATGACCATGTGGGAACATTTTCATCATCAGGCGGATATCGGCGTTCGCGGCATTGGCACGACGGTCGATGAGGCGTTTGAACAGGCGGCAATTGCGCTAATGGCGGTTATCTGCCAGCCGCAGACGGTCGTCCCAAGCCAGCAAGTCGAAATATGCTGCCAGGCCGACGATGTGGAGTTGCTGTTTGCCGACTGGCTTAACGCCCTGATTTATGAGATGGATGTCCGCAAGATGCTCTTTAGCCGCTTTGCGGTGCATATCGACGGCCATAGCCTGACCGCATCTGCCTGGGGTGAGAAAACCAATCCGCAGATTCATCAAACCGCCGTCGAGGTCAAGGCGGCGACCTATATGGAACTCAAGGTCATCCAGCAGAACGGGCAGTGGATTGCCCAATGCGTGGTCGATGTGTAAGGGGGATTTATGAACCGAAAATTGGTCAAGCAGCGGGGGGAATACAAGTGGATTGTCGAAAAGTGCGGCAAGATGAATGTCGAAGGCATCATTTACGCCTCTGAAGGTCTGATTGCCGGCATGGATGACAAGGTCGTCGAGCAGGTGCGGGATGTCGCCTGCCTGCCGGGCATTGTCGGGGCATCCTATGCGATGCCGGATGCCCATTGGGGCTATGGTTTCTGCATCGGTGGTGTGGCGGCATTCGACCCAGCACAGGGCGGCGTGGTCTCTGCCGGCGGTGTGGGCTTTGATATCGCCTGCGGGGTACGAACGCTGCATACCGGACTCAAAGCCGATGATATCGAGCCGCTGCGGCATCAACTTGCCGATGCGTTGTTTCGACACATCCCCGCAGGCGTTGGCAGTACCGGTCGGCTCAAACTCAACGTCGAGCGGCTGGATGAACTGCTTTGCCAGGGGGCGGTCTGGGCGGTCGATAACGGGTTTGGTCTTTCGCAGGATTTGCGGTTTATCGAGTCCGGCGGACGGATGATGGGTGCTGATCCGGCAGAAGTATCCAAAGAAGCCAAACAGCGTCAGCTTGAGGAAATGGGCACGCTGGGGTCGGGCAATCACTATCTGGAAGTGCAGAAGGTCGTTGAGATTTACGACAAGCCGATGGCCGACGCTTTCGGTATTGCAATGGATGATATCAAGGTGAGTATCCATTGCGGCTCGCGCGGGCTGGGACATCAGATAGGAACGGATTTTCTCAAGCGGATGGCGCATTCCTCCAAAGAGGCCGGCGTCGAATTGCCGCAGCGGGAGCTTGCGTGCGCTGCATTGAATTCCAAAACTGGACAAAGCTATCTGCGGGCGATGCGCAGCGGCATCAACTGTGCTCTGGCCAACCGGCAGATATTGACGCATCTGGTGCGGGAAGTGTTTGCCGAAACGCTGCCCAAGGCCGATGTGCGTGTGCTGTACGATGTGTCGCACAATACCTGTCAGGAAGAAGATCATACGATTGACGGCAAGCAAAAGCGGGTGTTTGTGCATCGCAAGGGAGCGACGCGGGCATTTGGACCCGGCAGGGCGGATTTGCCTGTCGAATACCGCACTGTTGGCCAGCCGGTCTTGATTGGCGGCACGATGGGGACAGCATCGTATATTCTGGCCGGGGACAGCCGCGGCGAGGCGCTGTCGCTGAGTTCCTCCTGCCACGGCGCCGGCAGACAGATGAGCCGGACTGCCGCGGCCAAACAATCGCACGGCAAAGAGGTCGCCGGCCGGCTGGAATCGCAGGGCATCTTAATCCGCACCCGCTCGATGCGCGGCCTTGCCGAAGAAGCCCCCGCGGCATACAAAGATGTCAGCGAGGTCATCGAGGTGTCGCACCAGGTGGGGCTATCCGTCAAAGTCGCCCGGCTGGTTCCGCTGATATGCATCAAGGGCTGATTGGCCGGCGTTATGTGGAGAACCACAGGTTTAACAGATTCAAGATAGGATTTGGTTGTCAAAGAGCAAAAATGGGTTCGTTTTCCCGGCAATGCCGGGTTTTATTTGGGGGCAGGGTTGCGAAAATGGGTTCGTTTTTCAAAAACAGTTCGTAGTTCTTTGTTCGTAGTTCGTAGAAAAAGACTGGATTCCCGCCTCCGCCTTCGCGATGACAGGCTCTGCGCGGGAATGACACGGAGGGAAAATGGGTTCGTTTTGCGAAAGTGTGTTTTTGGCTTGAAAATGGGGTTCTTTTGTAACAATTGGGTTCGTTTTGTGAAAAAGAGAAACCACAGATTTCGCAGATTTCACAGATTTGGGATAGGATTTATTTGTCAAAGAGCAAAATGGGTTCGTTTTGTAAATCATATCAAATATCAAAATGCAAAAATCAAAATGACATATTAAAGATTAAAAATATCCAAGAAATCAAGAACTCGGGAACACAAGAACTCAAGAATAAGAGAGGGATTCTTCCCCGTTCGCTGCGCTCAGGGTCAGAATGACCGGCGGGTTCCAGAGGTTTGAGGTCTCCTTTCTTTGGGCTTCTGGAATGCCCGTTTTTCCGACGCATATTATACCACAAACGAGTGGAAATTTCCACTCGAAAATTCTAAATCTTAAGCACCAAATCCGAAACAAATTCGAAATTGGGAAAGGGGGAAGTTGAGCTAACAGCAGACAGCAGACAGCGGACAGACTACAGATTACAGACAACAGCGGGGTTTTATTCAGGTGAGGCGTTTTGCTGGGCGTCGGAAATATGTTGAATTGCTCGTGTGGATGGTGTATACTGCCCTGTAGTTTAGAACAGGTATGAATTTGCGTAATGTGCAGCTATACGGGTTTTTGATGGTGGTTCTGCTGGCAGGTGGTTTGTCTGCCTGGGACGGCGGTGATGCTCTTTCTACTGCCGCCCATGAAAGCGCCGATTCCGAGTGGAATGGTGCCGCACCCTCCGCTTGTCTGTGGATATGGGGGCCGCCGCAAACGCAGAGCCGTATTTTCACCTGGCTGCCGCTGGCGGCAAAAATCAGTCAAAATGATAAAAAAACGCAGTCCTCAATGCCTTTCCAGATGGCTTACCATCCGATTTTTCAGATACCCCCGCAACCCTCACTATTGTCCCTGGATTGCTCGCATCAAATTTGATAGTCTCCCGATAAGTTCTATTTTCAAAGGCGGATACATAAGTTATCCAATAGAGTTTGTCTATTTTCACCTATTTCCATTCAGGGAGATTATGTATGAATGTTGTAAGAAAATCGCCGGCCCATATAGGGTCGCTGCTCAATAGCGGTAAAGCGGAAGAAGCACTGCAATTATTAACAAGCATTCCGGAAAGTACCGGCTGGATTCGAAATGCGATGGCGGTTTGCCTGATGCGAATGGGCAAGCCCAAAAAAGCATCTGATTTGCTCGTTGAGTTGGTGTACCAAAAAAATTCCGTGGTTATGCGGCCGGATGTGTCCGATGGGATAAAACTGAATCTGGTTTCGGCTATGCTGATGGCCGGCAATATCGAAGGCGCAGCCGGGATGCTCAAAGAAGTCAAAAACGAAACGCCGATGAAAACCCGTGTTGACCATGTTTTTCGGGAATGGAGAAAAAAGCAGTCCATCTTCTCTCGAATCGCGATGCGGCTGGGAATTTATCCGACCTGCCCGGTAGAGCTGGATTTTCCGCCGGGACAAATAGAAGGTGACGGCGGTGATGGTGTTGTGCAGTAGCATAAAAAATATAACAAGGAAAACACAATGATGATGCTGTTAATTTTAACAGGGCTGGTCTTGCTCTATTTCGGCGCTGAATGGTTGGTCAAAGGCTCGGTTTGTCTGGCATTTCGTATGGGAATCAGCCCGCTTGCCGTCGGTTTGACGGTGGTTGCATTCGGTACCAGCGCTCCGGAACTGACGGTCAGTACGCAAGCGGCTCTCGATGGGATTGGAGATATCGCCGTCGCCAATGTCGTTGGTTCCAATTCATTCAACATCGCGTTTATCCTGGGACTTGCGGCGTTGATCTGCCCGCTGCAGATTACCCGGCAGCTGATTCGATGGGATGTTCCTGTGATGATTGCCGTATCGGTCTTGTGCCTGCTGCTCTTATGGGACAGGCACTTGTCACGTATCGAAGGCGCGGGGCTGATTGCCGGAATCATTTTTTATACAATATGGACATTCCGTCAGGCAAAACGTGAACCCGATTCGTCTTTATCCGACGCGGTTCCATTAGAGATAACCCAAAAGAATCTCCGTCTGCCGTGGGCAATTGCCTATATTGTGGTTGGTCTGATACTGCTTGTGCTGGGGTCTAAGGCGTTGATTGCCGGTTCGCTGCGTTTTGCGAGAAATTACGGCATCTCCGAAGCGGTTATTGGATTGACGATTGTCAGCGCCGGAACCAGTCTGCCGGAACTGGCGACATCTGTTGTCGCAGCGGTGCGCCGGCAGGCTGATATCGCGGTTGGCAATATCGTGGGATCGAATATTTTCAACATTCTGGCCATTTTGGGCTTTTCTTCTCTGCTCAAGCCCTATTCATCGCCAGGGTTGACCAGTGTGGATTTATTCATGATGCTGGGTGTGGCGGTTTTGTCGCTGCCGCTGATGCGGACAGGGTTTAAATTAACACGATGGGAAGGCGGCGTCTTTCTGTTGTGCTACGGGTGCTATTTGTATCATCTATGGCCGAAAACAGTATAGGTTCTGTGTGCTGCCGATGGATGTTATTCGGGCTCGGTGCTGCGCTGTGCGTCGGATGCTTCGAGCTGTTTGTTGAACAGCAGGATTTGCATTTCGATAGCGCCGATTGCCCAGTCGATGTAGTGCGGCTTATGGAATGCCTTGTAGTGCCGTTCGTTCATCAGGCCGGCATAGACGGTATCGAGAAAGCGCCGCAGGGTGCGCTGGCTGATGGGCTGCGGGTTGTTTGCCCAGGTTTTTAATTCTTCATAATCGGTTTGCAGGTTCGGATGCTGCGACAACTGTTTGAGCGTCAGATAATCGCCCGGGTTGAGCGACAGTTGAATACCCTTGAGCGCTATAATCAGCGGTTCATAGCTGGCTCTGGAATCGAGGCGGATGAATTTGTACTGATTGATAACGACCGGCTTGATGAAATCGCGGTCTTGCAGCAGCAGTTCATCTTCAGGCTGATTCCGGCGTTTGCTGGTTCGGGCAAAGACCAGTTCCTCGCCATAGCGGTCGGAGCGGATTTCGTTGGGACCCATCCGCGAGACCCACAGTCTGCCGGATTGGGTCATCTGAATACCGCCGCCCATCACAAACAGGCATTTGACGATGCTTAGCGGCAGGATGGATTGTTTGCCGATCTGGTTTTGGCGGAGCTGAAACGACAGGTGCAGGCTGTGGGGCTTGACCGGATAGAAGGCGGTAATCTCGCGAATGAGCTGGCCGAGCACCCAGGGGTCGCCCGTTACCGGCCGGGACAACTGGCCGGCGATGTTGAGCCGGCCGGGCGCCAGTTCGAAAAAGCCGCGTCTGCCGGGGTTGTAGTCGCCGGAATGGTCGTCGATATAGCCGCCCAGCTTCCAGGTCAGGATGTCCAGCCCAAAGCGTTCAAACCAGAGAAAACCGTCAAAGGCGGGGTCTTTTTCCCACGCATCTTTCTGCACGGCTTTGAGCCCCAGATTGCTGAATTCCAACTCCGCCCCCATCGGCACCAGTCCGGGCTGGATGTTGCTGCGGATGCGGTTGAGTTCCGTATGCATCACGCGCGGGTCGAATAAATTATCCGCGGCACGAATGGCGAATTTCACATAGTCCAGCAAGTCGCAGGAGCCGTCCGGAGGATGGCTTTCCAGGCATTGTCGAATGAGCATATCGACGGTCGTATGGTTCAGATTGATAATCCGCAGCGCCGCCAGAAGACTGATGGTTCGCGTGTAATAACGCAGCGTCGGAGAGATTTGGTTGAGTTCAAACCGAAAACGCTCCTGAATTTCCAATTCAAACTGATTGAGCAAGACCTGTTTGATGACTAATCCCAGATAATTGACGACATACGGCTGGGCTTCCGGCGATAACAGCGTGGATTTAATCGAAAGACACGGACGGCTCAATTCGTGTTCGAGCGTATAATCGCTTACGGCGTTTCTGCCCAGGTGGCTGACGACCAGGTCGCGTTCGGTCGTTCCCAGCAGTTCGCGCATGGCACGGCGTTCAATCTCGGCATCCGCAGAGGTCTCTCCGGGGCGGGTGTGTTTGTCGAAAAAATTCTCAATCCGCTTGCGAAGCCACAATTCGTGAATCAGATTGACATGAAAGCGGTCGCCGAACCGCTTTTTCATTTTTTTCTGGCTCCCCAGGTACGCCTGCGCCGCAACCGTGCCGTTGGCGGTATGTACCGAGACGGTTTCCCTGTCATACATTTTTCCTTCGTAGCGGTCGATGACTGCCATTGCCTGCGGCGGGATGTTGTAGATGACATATCCCTGAATACGGGAATGGGGGTCTTTAATGGCATAATAATACACATTGTCCGGACTGGCCCTGCGGTACCCATCAAGCATTGCCAGCTCGGCAGTCAGAATACGGGCGTCCTGGCCGGGCCTGGGGTGCAGCGTGAACGACAGGCCGCAGACCGACTCAAAGATGGATGATTCGCGCAGGGAGCCATAGACAAATAAGTGAATCGGCTGCTGATTGGAATTGGGCGTCATCGTGCAGTCTCGCTTTCGTGCTAATGCACAATCCGGCTCACATGGGCGTGTATCAGGGTCAGGATTTCGTAGCAGATGGTATCGGCTTGCTCGGCCAGGGCATACGCCCCGCAGGGCGACTCGTGGTTATCGTCGATGACCGTAACCCAATCGCCCAATTGCACATTCGGGCAATCCGTAACATCCAGAATGACTTGATCCATGCAAACCCTGCCGATAACCGGCACCAGCCGGCCGCCAAGTTTCATCATGGCTTTGTTGGAAAAACACCGGCGATAGCCGTCGGCATAACCCAGCGGTATGATGCCGACACGGGTGTCACGCGGCGCTACAAACGACCGGCCGTAGCTGATGGGACTGCCCTTGGGAATATGCCGCAATTGCGTTATCGGGGCTTGCAGCCGCAGCGCCGGTTTTAACTGCACTGGGGCGTTGGGCATTGGGCGGGAATAGTAGCCGTACATCGAAATACCGCAGCGAACCATGGTGTAATGCGCCTGGGGCATCTTAATCGTTGCGGCGCTGTTGCAGGCGTGAATCAGGACGCCGCGGCGTTCCTTGATGTGATGAGTTTTGAGAAATTGCTCGAACCGCATCAGTTGTTCAAAGGCATACGACAGGTCTTCTTCATCGGCAGTGGCAAAATGCGTCATCACACCGACCAAAAGGGCGTTGGGGGTGTCGGGCAGTTTTTCCAGAAGTTGGCCGGCCAGCGCCGGGTCCAAGCCGCAGCGTCCCATGCCGGTTTCGACATTCAGATGCAGCGGCAGCCGCATATCGCTGCCCGCCAGAACCGAATGAATATACGCCAGCCCTTCCAGCGATGAGATAACGCAATGAAAGCCGTGGCGGGCGCACAGTTGAATCTGCTCGGCGGGCTGTGCGGGATTGACCGGCTCCAGAATCAGGATGGGCTTGCCGCCGACCATCGGAGCGATATGCAGGGCTTCATAGAATGTCGCCACCGCAAAAGCATCGGCATAATTTTTCAAAATGCCAACCGTCTCGCTGATGCCGTGTCCGTAGGCGTTGGCTTTGACGACGGCGCAGAACTGCGTTCCGGATGGGCAGAAACTGCGCAGGTTGCGGACATTGAGAATAAGCTGCTCGGACGAAATATGAGCCTGCAAGTCGGGGCGAATGAATTGTTCGGCACGATAGATGTTCATTTATTGCTCTTTGAATGATAAACTTAACTTTTCAAGCAACTGTGTGTCATACCCGCGTAGTGCCTGTCCTCGCGCAGGCGGGGACGGGTATCCAGTCTTAATTGGTTTCTTTCTGGATTCCCGCTTTGGCGGGAATGACACAATTCGTTCAGTTATTTTTTCAATAATCATTTAGCTTTTTCCTGACGCATTTTCCGCCATAATCCGAATAATTCCTTAAACGCCCGAACAATAACCTTCGGGTTGGCGCCGGTAGGGCTGCCGGCGGTGCGGGGATAGTGATGGACGCCCGCCTGGAGAATTGTACAGCCTTTTCGCGTCGCCCGTGCCAGAATTTCCGTGTCGATGGTCGCTCCGGTGCTGATCAGCGGCATATCAGCAAAAATGCGGCGTTTGTAGAGTTTGAACGCACAATCGATATCGCGCAGCCGCAGCGAAAACAGAAAACACACCAGCCGCGTCCAGCACCAGGCGTTGAATTTGCGAATCATGCCCTCCTGCCGGTTGATGCGAAAGCAGCTCACAATATCGCACTTTTCGATCAGCGGCAGAATGGAGGATAATTCTGCGATGTCAAATTGACTGTCGCCGTCGGTATAAAAGACCAGTTCCTTGGCCGCCGCACGAAAGCCCGATTGCAGCGCCGCCCCGTAGCCCCGATTGACCGGATGATGCACGACCCGCACCTGCGGTATTTCGGCGGCCAGCCGGTCGGCAATCGCGGCGGTGTTGTCTTTGCTGCCGTCATTGACAATAATAACCTCAAAGTCGTCGGTTATCTGCGACAGTGTTTGGATGGTCTTTCGGGTCAGCGGTTCTACATTCGCCTGTTCGTTATAGCAGGGGAAAAAGACGCTTAACGAGTAGTGTGCAGAACGATTGCTCATATTACCAGCGTATCCTTGTGTCAAGTGTCTGTTGCTCTTCTTGCAATTGCTTGAGAATGTTCTGTGAGTTCGGCACAGAATCCGCGGTGCTGCCGCCCAACTGCATCAGTGCGATCTGTGCGGCTTTGAGTCGCTCGCCGTATCCATCCTGCTTGCGATATCCGGGCTGGTTTTTGATAAAATCATCGGCGTAGCTTTTCAGTACCTGACGGATTGAAGAAAAATTGCCGGTAGTCTTGCCCGCGCGTACCAACTCCGAAATGGTAATCGGGCTGGGGCGAAGAGTAAATGCCTGAATGGCGGATTCACAATAGAGTTGCTTCTTGTCGGGCCGGGTCTGGGGAATCAGACTGCACAGCGTCAGGTGGCGGGACAGTTCATTAGGGAACAGGGCGGTTCCGTTAAGAATGGCGTCTATCAGCGACTTGCCTTTTTCGGTATTCGTATCGACCAGCATCTGTTGATAGGGGTCTGCGTAAGCAATTTTCCAGTTGCCGGAGCGGGACAGCGACTGCATAAAAGAGGAGTTGATTTGCGTATAGGGGGCAGCCGCCACCCAGACGTCATAAAAGGCCAATTGCTCCGTAAGCCATTTTCCTAAATCGGCATAGTCCGATGCGGTAAAATTGCGTTGGGCATTGAGTACATTCTGAAAAACGGGCCCGCCGGCATAAATATACTGCCATAGCTGAAACTGGTCGTGATTAAACGCCGCTTGAGCCCGTCCATCCATAAACAGCTTAAGCGGGATTTCACCGGTAGTCGGGTCTGGTCTCTGGCCGAATGCCATGGCGCCGCCTTCTGTCCAGTAATTGAATACCCTGCCGGAAAGATGATTGTCGTTGATAAATTTACAGATGTCTATCGGCTTGACATTCGATGCGGTCATGCGCATAAAGATGGAATTGTATGTTCCGTCTTCCGGCCAGGGGTCAAGATAAATCGATTTAAATTTGAACCCCCAAAAACAGCCCGCGATCAGGACGCAGGCGGCAAACGAACCATACGCCGTTTTTCTCCATGTTGCAGGAAAGGGGACGCGCTCAATGAACAGGGACTTGAATGCAGACGGGGCATGACGGATTTTCATCGAGATCGTCTGCCAGGCCTGCTGAATAAGCAGGGCGATTACCGGACAGACAGCAGGCCCCGCAATCGCGATAAACCGGCGGGACTTGACTGCCATATAGGTGGTAAAAATGGCGATAGCCAGCATCGGCAAATCAATCTTCGGCCAGTTCTGATAAAACCTCTCGAAATCCGCCGGTTTGGTTCTTTTGTCCACGGACATACGCGGACGCAGACCGTGGCCGACAGTCCACACGGCCAGCGCTGCCAACATCAGAATGCACATCACGCCGAAAGCCTCTTCATCGCCGACTGGATTGGGGTCTTTGCGGTCGAATTCCAGAAAATCAAACGCAGGCCGCCATTCATTGACGCTGCGCCAGGATTCGGCATGCTTGCTGACGCTGATTTCAAAGGTGTGCGTCAGGTTGGTCAAATGGTACGGATTCAGTACAAGCATTGCGACAAAGGAAGCGATACTCGCATAACCGATAAGCATCAGATGACGGAATGGAATTTTGACCAACCTGTTTTTGGACAGCATCGATATCAGGTGCAGCCCGCAGAATGGAACCAGCATCATATAAATATAGATATAGCCGCCGTGAAAATTCGCCCACAAGACGACCGCCGGCACCAGCAGCCAGATAAAATGAATGTGTTCGTAGATTGCCAGCGCCAGAATCAGCAGGGCTAACGGCACAAAGAAATTCGACCAGCAGGCCGGCCGGATATCGAAAAATGACCGCCCGATGACCATCGCAAAGCAGGATGCTGCCGCCGCCAGAAGCGGGACAACGCCCATCGTTCGCCCTAATCCATAGACGACAAATCCCGTCGCCCAAAACAGGGCAAATTTCCAGACGACCAGCATATTATAATTTGGGTTGTCCTCTGAACCTCCCAGGAGGGTCAATTTGTAAAAAAGCAGATGGGTCAGCCAGTTTTGGTTAATCCAGCCGGTAGGGTGGATTTTTTTGACAATGCCGTGAGTCCATGCCGGCCAGCCCGCTGTCTTGAGTTGCTCGTCGGTTGGTCCCGGTTTGTGCGAGTTAAAACTGAACGGTTCTTTGGTATCAACGCCGTGGTTGGCAAAATGCCGCCCGCAGGCCAGCGCAACCCAGGTATCGCCCGCGGCGACCATATGCGTGGCAGAATAAAACGAAAAAACAGTAATTCCAAGCCCTAAAATGAGTTCGGACAGAATTTTTGTCCACACCAATCGAGGTTGAGTTGTTTGTGTTGTCATATCTGAACGAATTTTCCTGTCGGTTCTTTTATTCCGTTACGCACAAGGCCAAATCAATACCTTTTCTATCACCAAAGGGGGGATAAATCAAGCGAATCTGCCGGCGATGTAACAAAATGCTTGTAATATGCGTATTAGTAGAGGATAATTCTGCTGTTCAGTTGTTCATTAGTAAGGGAACGAAAATGAAAATAGATTTACGACATATCTTATCGCTAATTGTTGTCTGCATGGGCTTGCTCTGCTGTGCTTCTTGTTCGGAGGTTGCCATTACCGGCCGCTCCCAGTTCAATGTGATTCCCGATTCTACCATGAATCAGATGGCGTCAACCGAATATCAGGCCTTTCTGAAAGAAAACAAAAAAAGTACCGATGTCCAAGCGACGGCGATGGTTCAGCGGACAGGAGCGAAAATTGCCGACGCGGTGGAGAAATTCTGTCGCCAAAATGGAATGGCAGACCGGATTTCCGGTTATCAGTGGGAATTTAATCTCATTGAGGACAAGCAGATAAATGCGTGGGCGATGCCCGGCGGCAAGGTTGTGGTTTATACGGGATTGCTGCCCGTAGCCAAAGATGAAGCCGGCCTGGCCGTCGTCATGGGACACGAAGTTGCTCATGCGATTGCCCGCCACGGCGGTGAGCGGATGAGCCAGGGGTTATTGGTTCAAATGGGTGGAATGGCCTTAAGCGAAGCGGTCGCCAAACAGCCGGCGGCAACACAGGAACTGTTTATGCAATCCTACGGAATTGGCGCCAATGTCGGGTATTTGCTTCCTTACAGCCGTCTGCAAGAGAATGAAGCGGATAGATTAGGTCTTATTTTTATGGCAATGGCTGGCTATGATCCCCATGTAGCGGTCGATTTTTGGACGCGAATGTCGCAGGCTTCTTCCGCCCGAAAACCGCCGGAATTGCTGAGTACTCACCCGGCGGATAATACCCGAATCCAGAATATCAACAGTTATATGCCCGAAGCGATGTCCTATTACAAAGGGTCGGCGCCTGTTGTACCGGCGGCACAGCCATCGATAACCCAGCCGGCGGATACAAAACAGCCCAGCATCACCCAGTCGGCGGCTCCTGCGCCCAGCATTACCGCACCAGCCGCACCAAAATCAGATGCTCCAGCGGCAAAACCCAAACCAGCACCTTCAATTATTGCACCGCAGGGAACAAAAAAGGCACCGGATATTATTTAGTTTAATTTTATCCAGTATATCCAGATTTGGGTATCGCATCAGGCGGGCGTACATATGAGGGGACAAGGTTCAGCCTATCTTCAAACTGGCCATTTATGGCTTTTTGGTATGCTAAATGGTAGATGTTTTCTGCCTGGGCAGGCCAAAGGCTGCTTTCAAGAATTTTTATCTCTTTATGATTGAATAGGTTAGAATAATATTGCAGACCCTCTCCCAGCAGGGCTACAGGGTTGTCGTCCTGACAAAAACGCAATATGAAATCTTCCGGAGTCAGCAGTAAATCATCCGATTTTCGAGTCCAATTGTTGTTTTCCCACTGAAATAACGCCGTAAAGAAAATCCCCCTTTTGGCATCCAGAATAGGTGCGACCCGCGGCGGTTGGCTCTGCTGTTTTGCCCATTGGGCAGCGTTCCAGGCGATTGCATCCAGTGTGCTGACAGCCGCAATTTTGGCTCCGACAGCATATGAAAGCAATTTGGCAAAGGTGACGCAGATTCGAATGCCGGTAAAACTGCCGGGACCAATGGGGATATAAACCATCCGGATTTGATTGGGACTAAAACCCCGGGGTTGTAAAAGGGCATTGATAGCATTAAGAAGCTCGCTGCTATGCCGTGGAAAGCCAGACAGGGCGGCTTGGGCGATGATGTCCCCGCCCATTCCGATAGCCAAAGACCCCGTCCTGCCGCAGGTTTCTACCGCCACAGACAGAGCCGATTCCACAGAAAACAGTGAATTATTTAGGAAATTTGCCAAAATTTTACTTCCGATACAACCATGGACGGGGATATTAAGGGTTCAAAAGGGTAAAAACAAGGAGATATATTGATATTTTTTCGCTTGCAATAATCATTTTTTCACTATACACTGGCCGGCTATCGTTTTATTGTCGTTAAATCTATACTATAAATTTGTTGAATCGCTGGAGATTTTCAGGTGGGTATGCAGTCATTTTTCGGTGTAAAGCGGTTCAGATGGTTGTCGGCAATCTTGTCGATTTGCATCTTGGCCGGTGTATGGGGCGGTCTCAACGCTGCCGCCCAGGTTGCGACTCAAGAGCAGTCGAAACAACAAAAGGCGACCTCCTACTTACGAATAGTCGAGGAGTACATCAATCGCCATCTGTATATGCAGGCACAGATCAATCTGGCCGCTGCGGAAAAAGAATATGGTGCGTTTATGACCGCGGAACAAAAAGCCAAAGCCGAACAACTCGGCAAGACTATCCAGGCGGCAATAGCGATGCGAAGTCAAATTGCTCAGGCCTTAAAAATTGCCGATGAGCAAATCCAATCGGGACAATACGCCGAGGCTAAAAAGGCGTATGAAGGTATTCAGGTAAGTCCGTACTTGTTAGACCAGGAAAAACAGATCATCGCCGCCGGTCTGGCGGAGATTAACGAGAAACTGTCGCAAGCTGCCGTTGAGGAACAAGAAATGCCTGCTCAGCAGGCACAGCCCCTGACAGCGGAACCGAATGCAGTCGCTGCCGTACAGGTTGTTGAAACCAAAAAGCCGCAACAGAAAGAACCGGAACTCGTCGTTGTTCAGCAGTCCGCCGCAGAACCGAATGCAGTCGTTGCCGTGCAGGTTGTCCAAGCAGAACAGCCAGAACAGGAAAAAATAGAACCCGTTGCTGTTCAGCAGCCCGCCGTGGAAGAACAACCGGCCGCAGAACAACCAGTTGCTGTGGAGGTGTCTGCGGCGCCTGTCGCCCAGCCGGTTGCCGTCGCCGTTGCCGAAGCGCCATCTGCTGAGCCGACAGTGACTGCCGCCCAGGAAAACTCCTATCTCAATGAAGTCAAACGCCGTCAGGCAGTTCAAATCAGCTACACCAAGGCGGTCATCAATGACGCTCTTGTCAAGGCGGATGCGGCAATGGCCGACAGGCAATATGCCAGGGCCAGAGAGGCGATGCGTACCGCGTATTCAACGATTGAACGAAATCGGCTGCTGCTGGGCGATGCGATGTACACCGCGTACAAGACACAGTTGACGCAGAAGGAAGAAACCATTGCGGCTCAGGAAGGCGCCTATCTGGCCGAACAGGATAAAATCAAGCAGGAGCAGGCCAATCAGATTACCCAGGAACTGCGTTCCAAAATGGACGCTCAGCGGGCGCAGTCCGTTGCAGACTATATGGAACGCGCCTATACATTCCAGAAAGAACAGCGATACGAAGAAGCGCTGGGACAAATCGAACAGTTGCTGGCTGTCGAGCCGCTCAACCAGCAGGCATTGGCGCTGCGGCAGACATTGGAAGACACCGTCCGCTGGAGAGAACAGCTTCGGGTGCGCCAGGAATCCGAACAGGAAGAAATGAAACTGCTTTTGGAAGCCAATCGCAGGAGTATTCCGTATGCCAACGAAATTAATTATCCCAAGAACTGGCTGGAAATTGCCGAAAAGCGGGACAAAATGGTTAAGGAACAAACCAGCCCTGTCAACGCCGTGGTCAATAAACTGCTCGACTCGAAGGTCGATTTGACGGCGCTGACCAATGAAACCACCTTTGCCGAAGCCATCCAGATAATGGAAAATTCCGTACAGCCGGCCATTTCGATTCAGCCGATGTGGAATGATTTAAGCGCCAACGCCTTTATCGAAAAGGATACCGCGATCAATGTGTCCGGCCAGGGATTGACCAATATTACGCTTCGCAAGGGGCTGGAATTGGTGTTGCAGTCGGTTGCCGCCAGCAGTCTTGCGGAAGTGTGGTATGTGGTCGATGAAAGCATTGTTAAAATCGCCACGCGTGAGGCGCTTCCGGCCACATTGTCATCGGTTATCTATGATGTTTCCGATTTGCTCAATCCGCCCGCCAACTATGATGAATACAACGGTGGAGGTCTCGGCAACAATAACGATAACGGCGGCGGCAATAACGACGGCGGCAATAACAACAGCGGCGGCAACAATCGCAGCAGTGGCGGCTACGGCGGCGGCATTCACACCTCTGCCGACCTGGAGGCGCAGGATAT
>CAZICJ010000004.1:0-75930 GCA_964537635.1 uncultured Pirellulales bacterium | reverse complement strand
CCCGAAAACAATTCCACCTTAAACACCTGTCCAGTTTTTGGGGACACGCTCAGGAGATTATTTGCATGAAATTACTGGCACGATGCCCCGGCTGCGGTGTACAAATTGAGCTGACAAGTTCGCAGTTCGATAAGCGTTGTCGCTGTCCTCATTGCGGCGGGCTGATCAAGATCCCCAATGCTGTCGAGCTGGAAAAGGCGATTGGGATAATGAAATCTGCGCAAAGTTCTGTCTTCGTGGATGAAACCGGTCGAATATATGGATAAACAATCCACCCTCGATTGTCATTCCATGCCCCTGATCATCGATGGTGTTACTTTGTCATTTCCCGGCCAGACAGTGGTAGAGAATTTTTCCATGACCCTGCCGCGGGGGAAAAAATGTGTGCTTGTCGGTGCATCTGGCAGCGGCAAAAGCAGTATCCTTCGGGCGATATTGGGGTTTATTGCACCCGACAAGGGCAATATCCAGATAGATGGATATGCCATTGATGGCAGGAACATCTGGAATCTGCGGAAAAAAATCGGTTATGTGTCTCAGGAGCCGCAACTGGGAACCGGCAAGGTGCAAAATATTCTCCATCACCCATTTACCTACAAAGCCAATGCCAGTATATCATTAGATATGTCGCAACAGGGTCAATTACTGGAACGATTTTCACTGCCGGCATCGATATTGAGCAAAGAAGTAACGGATTTGTCCGGCGGCGAAAAGCAGCGAATCGCCATTATTGCCGCCTTGCTCCTCAAGCGGCCGATTTACTTATTCGATGAGCCGACATCGGCTCTGGATAAGGATAACGCCGCCGTTCTGGCAGACCTGCTGGCACAAAGCGATATGACGGCGATGGTCGCAACTCACGATACACGCCTGGCCGGCATCGGCGACTGTATCACACTGCCAAGCCGCAGCGGCAATGGACAGACAAAATGACCGAGACGACGATTCATCCCTGGGGCGTAGCGGCCGGCTATTTGATGACACTGATACCGCCGGGCGTGATTTACTGGTACAAACTGCCGATGATGGGGCAAGCCCTGCTGGCGATGGTGCGGATGACCATCCAATTGGTCTTTGTCGGGCTGTATCTGCAAGTGGTTTTCCGCCTGAACAATTTCTGGCTCAATCTGCTGTGGCTGGTGGTGATGGTTGCCGTGGCGGATGGCTCTATCTTAAAAGGCTGCGGCTTGAAAATCCGTGTGATGGCGGCGGAGATTTTCATTGCCCTGCTGGCCGGCGTCGTGGTTCCGCTGATTGTATTTGTCGGCGTGGTGCTGTCCTGTCCCAATGTACTGGATGCCCGCCTGATGATTCCCATCGCGGGGATGATACTGGGCAACTGTATGCGTGCCGATATCGTCGGTATCCGCACCTTTTACCAATCGCTTGCCGGCAGCCAGCGCATCCTCGAACACAGGTTGGGGCAATCGGCCAGTTTGTCCGAGGCAATCCGCCCGTTTGTCATACAGGCGCTGCAGCAGGCAATGACGCCGACGGTGGCAACCATGGCGACTTTCGGACTGGTCTCGCTGCCGGGGATGATGACGGGCGTCATTTTGGGCGGCAACGACCCGATAACGGCCATTCAATACCAAATCGCCATTATGCTGTCCATTTTCACCGGCACATCGATTACGGTTACGCTGGGCATTCATCTGTCGGCACGGCGGGCATTTAACGCTTACGGAATACCGGACAAATCCATCTTTGCCTGATGGCAGAAAGCGTTATTTTCGGCCGGGAATACTGATTGCGCCGGGGGTCGAACCGAGTTTGGTCTTGAGCTGGCCAGTCTGCAAATTATAATCAATGACCGGGACCCGCGCCCCATCCACGATGCACGGATTGTTCGTCGTACCTTCAATATGGACCCAGCCGTCGGAGGCATAGAATAGCCGTTGTCCCAGCAGGATATGCTCGCCTTCCCGTTCCATATAGACACCGCCGTCAGTTGCCAGGCTTGCCAGTTGAAATTTCCCGCCGGCCGCATCGGCTAATGTTATCGCGGCTTTGGATACAGACGCCCAGGTGCGCTTGCCCGGCGTTCCATTGTTCATCGGCAGATAAGAAATGGTGATCGCTTTTTCTTTGCCCTCTGCATCAATGGTTTTTTCGCGCAGCGCCCACCGCAGCCCATCATACCCCTCAATCAGAGCATAGCACGGCTGACGCAGGTTAATCGTGTTGGCAGTCGATTCTGCATCCGGAGTCGGCGCCGGCGTCTGCTGATTGTTGAGCCGGATATCGCCGGGACCTGCCGTAACGACTTCCGTAATACCGTCGAAATCGATGCGGGTGCTGACCATCTCGACATGATTGACAATCTGGCTGTCAATCGACCGAATGGATTGCAGTTTGACATCACCATCCTGTACGGCCAGATGCCGCACGATGGTTTTGCCGTTGGGATCGCTGTCAAAATCCACGACCAGTTTGTCGCCGAAAAAGCGTCTGGATTCTTTTTGACTGCCATTGACAACCGTCGAATCACCGACAACATTCTGCGAAAAGACCGCCTGCCGAATCGTCTTATCGGCGCCGGTGTAAAAGCGGGCGTCTTTTTGGGCGGTAATGACCATCGGAGTCAATTGATTTGGGTCATTGGAGTCAGCGGGCATATAAAAACTCAGCCGCACCGGACCCTCGGCAACGGCGGCGCCGTCCCGCATATCATACTGAATCTGTTTGGATTCAAACCGCGCCGGCGGTCGGGAATTCGTCGCCACCATCGTCATGACCGGATTGTCCGACCCGCGAAGCGATTTGACCTCAAGCTGTCCGGTTTCATTGCTGACAAATTCCAGCACGGTCTTGCCCGATGAAAAACGCCCCTGTGGAGATTCAAATCGGACATTGCCGTCGAAGTCCGCCAGCGTCAGCACATTGCCCTGGTCGAATGTCAGTACGGCTTTGTCGGAAGCGGCTTTCGATTGGGCGGCAGTCTGATTTTGCGAGGTGAACTCAACGCCGCCGTTGAGCTGCGCCCGGCTAAGCTGATTGTCGGGCTTAAATTCAAAGGTTGCCTGGTCGGCGCGGGTTGTCAGCGTTGTGCCGTTGTGCATCTCGGCATCCATCCCGCCGCCAAAATTGACCGCCAGCAATGCCAGTGAGTTCCGGGATTGTGCCGCTGGCTCGGCAAACAGCACATCCATTATACCGTCAAAGCGGATGCTGCCTTTGCCGGCATCCGCTTTCAAGTCCGCCGGCGACTCAAATCGAATTTGCCCAGGCCCGTCAATTTGTGCCTGACGGGCTTTTCGCTGCCAGACCACCGGGCCGCTTGTTTCCAGCATTCCCTTGCCGGCATCCATATATAATTGTGTTTCTGGCTGTAAGCCCCCGGCCACTAATTTCAAAACATCCTGCTGCGGCTGATATTCCAGTTCTTGACAAATAGCCATCGGCTCAAACGCCTGCTGCGGTGCAGGCCGCCGCATAATTTTCAGCGGACTGCCGGTCATTTTTATATCCATCTGAGCCGCTTTATCCATCGTCTGTTCAAACGATCCGTTCATCGGCTCAATCACAATCGGCCCATTGCAGGTAACCAGAACATCCGTCTGGTCGTCATCGGCGGTTATCGCAATAGCGGACTCCTGCCATATCGGTTCTGATTCTGCCGCCGTCAGTTTCGGATCCGCCGCCGGCTTATCGGCTTGTGCTGCCGCCGCATTGGTCGAAGATGGTTTCGAGTCGGCGGCGGCCACCGCGGACTGTCCTAACGGGATATTAGCGATATGAATCTGGTCAGCGCCCTGTACAACCAGTTGATTGCCGTAGCGGATTTCGACCTGATCCTTGAGCAGACATTGATACAGCAATTCAGGGGCAGAGGTACCGCCGGAATCCGACGCAGGAACAGGCTTGTTTGGCTTGACATTTGCGTCTGTGTTAGAAACCGACCCGGGCTTCTTGTCCGGCAAAATATCCATCTTGTCGGCAGGAAAAGACACGGCTGTCGCCGGCGGCTGACCCGAGGCATCCACAGTATCGGATGCAACCGCATTTTTCAAACGCAGGTAGCTGAGGTTCTGAATCTGAAAATATTCAATCCGCCCATTTTGCTGCGGGTTGTAAATCAGCATCATTCCCTTGCCGGCCATTCGCGCCTGGGCGGAAATGACTTCCACCGGCCCATCGGTAAAAAATTCCGACCGTTCGCTGCTGTAATTAAGGCTGTCCAGCA
Organism: uncultured Pirellulales bacterium; assembly: GCA_964537635.1. Lineage (GTDB taxonomy): Bacteria > Planctomycetota > Phycisphaerae > Sedimentisphaerales > Anaerohalosphaeraceae > Anaeroglomus. The sequence goes on along the minus strand of CAZICJ010000004.1, from coordinate 71,744 downwards.
GGATAATTGTTTCAGAAAAGCGATCCTTGTCTTTCGGGCGGAGTGTAATTTTAACGCGGCCGGCCAGGGCGGCATCCTTCGGCACAATCTTCTGGCCGGACACATCCACCTGGATAGAGCCTTCTTCGGCGTCCAGACGCGCGGTAAAATCGTCCTCAAAGATCAGCATATACGGTTTCTTAACCTGCCAGTCTGAGGACTGCACGCCGGGATTGAGCAGGCTGCCAAAGCCGAATATCCGTTTGAGCCGTTTGGTCTGCGGGTCCAAAATAGTATAGCGCGACTGTTCGACCGTATGCAAAACCGTTTCACCAATCTGCCGCGATTGGCGGGCGGGCGTGCCGCTGTCCATCGGGGAGACCTGCCCGCCGGGATTTTCGATACGCTTGAGGCCGGCCAGCTTCAAATACCCAAAAAAGCCGGCTGCCGCAACCATCAGCCCAATACAATATATCGCCAGTTTTCGCATTTTTTATAAACCCCGCTGTCCAGCCGCCGCCGGATTATATGTGATATCGTTGAATAATTTCATCCCATCGCCCGGTCTTGCGAAGCAGCAGTTCCACCACCTCGGCAACAGCCCCGCTGCCGCCGCAGCGCTGGGTTACATAATCCGCATACGGTTTGATGTCTTCGACCGCATTGGCGACCGCGACCGAAAACCCTGCGCGGCGAATCAGCGGCAAATCCAGCCAGTCGTCGCCGATATAAATCGTCTGTTCGGCTGTCAGACCCGTCCGTGCGAGCAATTGCTCAAAGGCGGGCAGCTTTTCCTTGTGTCCCTGCAGGACATACCGAATATCGAGCTGCTGGGCGCGAAGGGTCGTTGCCGGCGTATCGCGGCCGCTGAGAATCGCACTGTCGAACCCCGCCCGATGCCACAGCGTGATGCGATGGCCGTCCAGCACATGAAACCGTTTGCTTTCCGTGCCGTCGGTATGAATAATAATGCCGCCGTCGGTCATCACGCCGTCCACATCGGTAATCAGCAGCCGCAGCCGGCCAAAATCCACTTGTCGTTTTGTCATATCAGCCTACAATTTTAATTGCCACAATATCCTGAACATCAATCAGTCCAACAGGCCGATTGTGCTGGTCAACCACCGGCAGTTCATCAATGCGGTAGCGGTGAAAAATCGCCATCGCCTCGGCGGCCAGCGTGCTTTCCGACACCCGCTTGCAGTCGGCGGTCATAATATCCTGGGTGTGTTTATCCAAAAATCCTTCGCCGAAACGCGTGATAGCCCGCCGCAGGTCGCCGTCGGTAATAATGCCGGCTAACTGATCCCTGTCATCGACGACCATCACCGCCCCGTGCCGTTTGCGGTCTGCGGTCTTGCAAAGCATATCCCGCAGTGTTTGTCCAATCTTTGCCAGCGGCAGCGGTTCTCCGGGGCCAAACCACATCGTCTGGCTGACGGTAATCAATTTTGCCCCCAAGGCGCCGGCCGGATGAAACCGGGCATAATCTTCAGCGCTGAATTGACGGGATTTCATCACTGTCAGTGCCAGTGCGTCGCCCAGCGCCAGCATGCAGGTTGTCGAAACACTGGGCGCCAATCCCAGCGGACAGGCCTCCGTGAAGGTGCCCATACACAAGGCAATATCGCTGTGGCGTGCCAGGCGGCTGTCGGCGTCGCCGACAATCGACATCAGACAAATCGCCTGCTGCTTAATCGGTTCGACCAGCCGCAAAATCTCATCGCTTTGGCCGCTGTGACTCAATGCCAGCACAATATCGCCGGCGCGCAGCCGCCCCAGGTCGCCGTGCACCGCCTCTGTCGGGTGCAGGAAATGGCTGGGCGTGCCGGTGGAAGCCAGCGTGGCGCTGATTTTACTGCCGATGATGCCGGCCTTGCCGACGCCGGTTACGATAACCGACCCGCGGCATTCCAGCAGCCGCTGGCAGGCTTTTAAAAACGCTTCGCTGTCGGCAAGCGCCGTCAGAGATTCAATGCCGGCAGATTCCGCTCGCAGCACCGCTTTGGCATAGCCTGTATCAAACATTGTCATTTCACTTTCTGAGTATCTGCCTTTAGAGTTTTATGAGACTTCCGCGGTCGTCATAGCAAACTATCTGGAAATAGCGGTCTGGCACCGCCGCATCCGTCTTGACAAAAATCTGCTTGCCCGACTCCGCTTCATAGCTGGCCAGTACCGCCCGTTTCTGGTTGAGCAGGTATTCGGCGATTTCCGGCGCGGCGGTAACTTCGATTTTTCGAATCGCCGGCTTGGAAAGCCCTACGCGAATCAGACGCAGCGCATCAATGCTTTGGGCTTCCTGGCTCTTGAGAACCCCGGCGCCATGACAATGCGGACATCGGTGCGTCGTGCTTAATTCCATCGATGGACGCATCCGCTGGCGGGTCAGTTCGATCAGGCCGAAGGCGCTCATCTTGAGGGCGCGCGACCGCGCCCGATCGCTGCGCAGCGCATCGCGAAACGCCTTTTCCACTGCGCACTTGTTTTTCATCTCCCGCATATCGATAAAATCGCATACGATAATGCCGCCCAAATCGCGCAGCTTTAATTGGCGGACTATTTCCGCCGCCGCTTCCAGATTGATTTTCAGCGCCGTCTGTTCGGCATTGTCCTGCTTGCGGTATTTGCCGCTGTTGACATCGATTGTAACCATCGCCTCGGTCTGTTCGATCACCAACGATCCGCCGCTTTTGAGTTCCACGCGGCTGGATTGAATCCGCTCGATTTCCTGATCGATCGAATATTTATGGAACAGCGGCTCCTGACCTGTATAATAGACCACCCGCTTTTTCAGCCGCGGCTGCACAATCGACAGAAAATCCCGGATTTGCGACGCCATCGACTCATTATCGCACAGAATCTGCGAAATCTGGCTGTCGAAGATATCCCGCACCGTCCGCAGCACCAAATCGGACTCCTTGTAAATCTCCGACGGCGATTTGTCTGTTTCAATCCGCCGGCTGATGACCGTCCACAGACGGGTCAGATAGGACAAATCATTCTGAATATCGCGCTTGTTGGCGCTCAGTGCGGCGGTACGAATAATCACGCCGGCATTGGCGGGCAGCTTCATATTCTGGGTGATTTCCCGAAGCCGCTTGCGCTCCTGTTCATCTTCAATTTTCTGCGAAATCCCGATATTGTGCATATACGGCATCAGCACCATATATTTGCCCGGCAGCGACAGATATGTCGTCAGCGTCGGGCCTTTGGTGTTGATGCCCTCTTTGATAACCTGAACCACCAGTTCCTGCCCCTTGCGCAGGCACCGTTGAATCGGCGGCCGCTGTGTTACACTTTGCCGCTTGCCGATATTTTCCTCCGACTCTTTTTTACCGCTGTGATAGCGGGGGTGCAGGTCGCTGATATGCAGAAATCCGTTTTTGGCGACGCCAAAATCGACAAACGCCGCCTGTATCGCCGGCTCGATATTGACGACTTTGCCTTTATAGACATTGCCGACATGGCTGGCGGCGCCGGCGCGTTCCACATACAGCTCCTCCAGCCGTCCATCGCTGATAACCGCAACCCGCGACTCTTCCGCTTCGGCGATATTGATAAGCATTTCAATTGACATGAGTTTGTTCACCTGCTTTCCGTGGAATGCTCCACTTGATGTTTGTGCGCAAAATCGGGGATGTCAGACACTGCCGCTCCAGCCCCATCCAGGCCAGCATTTCCTCTATGCGAATCGCCCCCTGGCCGCTAACGCGGCAGCGCAGCCGAATACAGCCATCCTGCCACTCGATATGCTCCAGAAACGCAGCCATATCCAGCCGGCGGGTCTGAGCCTTGCCGTAATGACCCCGCTGAATCCATATCGGTTCGCGGCTTTCTATCTGCCGGCGGCAATCCGACAGCCGCACCGGCAATTGCGGCGCCGCCGACCAGTCTGCCGTAAAAATATACTCCACGCTGTCGGGCTGATAGACCACGCGGCCTTCCAGAAGCGACGCGTCCGTAATCCGGCATCCTGCCGGCAGTTGGCTGTTGAGTGATTTGAGCAGGCCGCTATCCAGCAGCGGCGGACGGCAAACCAGCACGGACAGTAATTCATCCTGCCCTTCAACGCCGACAGCCCGCGGCAGACTCAGCCAGAGGCGGGGGTGCGGATTGAAGCCGTTGGAAAATACAATATCCAGACCGGCGCGAATCAGCGCACGAGCAAACATCGCCAGCGTCTCCTGTTGTGATAGACAGGAAATCGTGCCGTTGATACAATATGTCATAACCAGTGTTTTGGTATCCATAATTCCAATCGCCCGAAACAGACTTTCTTTGCGACCGCTCAAACGGTCAGAAGGTTTCCGGCAAAATCTGGCTGGCCGCGTCGCGCAGCAGATTTTTAATCTGACGCTGCGAATCCATCGGCGCCACGCGGACGGCCAGTTCATTGCATTGTTCGATGGTTACCGAACGGATAATTTTCTTGACCTCCGGAATCATCGGCGACGCCAGCGACAGCGTCCGCACACCCATGCCCAGCAGCAGCATAATAAACTCCGGGTCGGATGCCACTTCGCCGCAAACACTCAAATCGATGCCCGCCTGGCCGGCGTCACTGATGACGCCGCGCAGTATCCGAAGCACCGCGGGTTCTGCCGCTGAAAACAGCGTCGATACATGCTCGTTGCAGCGATCCACGGCCAGCGTATATTGAATCAGGTCGTTGGTGCCGATGCTGAAAAAATCGCTTTCCGCCGCCAGAAAATTGGCCGTCAGCGCCGAACTGGGTGTCTCAATCATAATGCCCACTTTCATTTTGGCATTGTACGCAATCGCGTACTCATCGAGGTCTTCCATCACATCCCGCAGAATCATCCGCGCCTGGCGCAGCTCCTGCAGATTGGTCACCAGCGGAAACATCACGCGCACATTGCCCAGCACCGATGCACGCAGGATCGCCCGAAGCTGGGTCTTGAACAGTCCCAAATGCTGAAGGCAGTACCGAATGGAACGCAGTCCCAGCGCTGGATTGGTCTCCGGGTCAGACCGTATGGTTTGAGGCAGTTTGTCGGCTCCCAAATCCATGGTGCGAATCACAACCGGCTCATGGGAAAATACTTTAACCGCCTGAGCATACGCCTGATAATGGTCTTCTTCGGTCGGCTCTGAACCGCTGTACAAATACAAAAATTCCGTCCGGTACAGCCCGATGCCCTCGCCGCCTTTTTCGCGAACAACCGCCGCTTCATCCGGAAACTCAATGTTGCCCAGAAGCTGTATCTTAATCCCGTCTTTAGTCTCGGCCGGCTTATCGCGAAGTTCATCCAGTTGATGCACAAACAGCACCAATTGGCGGGCATAGTTCTGATATTGACGCAGCGTCTCGTCATCCGGGTCCACCACCACCACGCCCCGGTTGCCGTCGATAATCACCACGCTGTCGGTCGTGATGGCGCTGGTCAAATCCCCCAGCGCAACGACCGCCGGAATGCCCATCGACCGGGCGACAATCGCCGTATGGCTGGTGCGCCCGCCGGCCTCCGTCGCAAGCCCCCGCACAAAGGTCTTATTGAAACTGGCCGTCTGCGTCGGCATCAGTTCGTGGGCTACCACCACCACTTCCTCGGTCAGATGTTCCACATCATGCGTTACCTTGCCCAGCAGTTGTGTCAGCAGGCGTTTTTCAATGTCGTAAATGTCCGCCGCACGCTCGCTGATATAAGCATCCTCGATGCCCTCAAAATGAGAGGCAATCTCCCGTAAAATCGCCGACACGGCATACTCGGCAGTAACCTTTTCCTTGTCAATGAAGTCCGTAATCCGTTTGCGGAAGCTTTTATCCCGCAAAAACCGTGTATGGACCGCAAAAATCTCCTTGATGCTGCCCTTTTCAATATTGCGGGATGTCTGGATATGGGTTAATTCTTTAATCGCTTCGGCGAACGCCTGGCGAACACGCGCAATCTCCCTGGACCGCTGCGAATCCAGAATAGACCGCCGAGCAATGCGGTAGTCCTTGGAGTCAATCACCATGCACCGCGCGATGGCGATGCCGGGGGAGACCCCAATACCTTTACGAATTTCCATACCTTACCTTCTGCGATTATCCTCTGGGGGTTCCCGTGTCAGGAACCGCCGTGTTCATAAAATCATTTTCCACCAGCGATTGCAGCGCCGACAGGGCTTCGCGGGCATCCTGCCCCCGGGCTTTGATTTTCAATTTTACCCCGCAGGTTGCCGCCAGCATCGACATCTGCATAATGCTCTTGGCGTCCACTTCGGTCGTTTCATTGATGACGCGGATATCCGATTTAAACGAACCGGCCAGGTCGGCAAACTGCATCGCCGGACGCAAATGCAAGCCGCTTTCGTTCCTGATTTCAACTTCAATTTCGTGAATCGTATCCGCCACCGCAGGTTTCCTTTGCCTGGCTTTTTCCGAATATGCAGGGATTATTCCGCCAAATCCCCATCCGCATCCAGAATGGTTTCCTTGATATCCTGGACGGATTGAGCCTGTCTGAGAAAACGGCGAAAATCGTCTTTTTGAAGATTGCGAAAAACGGTCTCCATCGCCTGAAGGTGCTTGTCTGGGTCATCGGCTGGGCTCAGCAGCAACAGCACACTATAGACCGGCTGCTTGTCCAGCGACGAAAAATTGATCCCGTCCGAAGAGCAGCCAATGGCCGCCACCGGTTCTTTAAGGTCGGCACACTTGGCGTGCGGAACGGCAACGCCCCTGCCGATGCCGGTACTGGCCTCGTTCTCGCGCTTAATCACAGACTGGGCAATTTTGTCTGCAGCCGTTTTCTTAATTTTACCGCTCTTGACCAGCAGCAGCACCAATTCTCGAATTACCTCGTCTCGTTTGGACGAACCAAGACGATCCACAATCGCATCAAAACAAACGATATCAGCCAGCTTCATGAATTCTCCTAACAAGCGAATCGCGGCGGCGGATGCGTTTTTGCCGCTCGCCGACGGAAAACAACCGGCATGCCGCAATCGGATGCCGAAAAAATATTATTCTTCCAGGGAAACATGCTTATTATTGCGCTGCTTTTCCTTGGCTTTTTTCAACTGACGCTCTATTTTATGAAACGCCATATCGATACAGGTATAGGCGTCTGGACCGCTTTCCCGTGCCACCGTATCCTCTGCGTGTTCGACCCGGGCAATCACTTCCACGCTCGGCATCCCGCCGTGGCTGCCTTCCAGGATAACTTCCACATGGCTGATATGGTCGTAAAATCGCGGCAGCTTGTCCGCTTTCTCCTGTGCATGCTGACGAAGCGCTGCGGTTATCTCAATATGTTTCCCAGTCATTGTAAAGAGCATGGTCGCCCTCCCTTTCACAAGTAGTTATGGTGCGGTTTGAATACCGACGACTATAGTTATATGCCCTCTCCATAGCCGCACTATGCAGGAAATGGAGCCGGGCCGACTTTTTTGCGTCCGACGACACGACAATTCGGCCGTCCGCCGCAGCGGCAGACGACAGTGCCTCATACCCCCCATGTTTTAACACCGTGAAGTTTTGCAATGTCAGCATATCTTCGGTTTTTCCACCTATTTAGACCGATTATCCGGACACTTATCAGTTTAGTGTTTTGCCGCACTGCCGTCAATAAAAAACTCATTTTCTCCCTCTGGCAAATATCCGCCTTTCAGATGAATCGCCATTCCCGGCAGTGAACCGAGTATCCAAATCAACCGCTGGCACAGCGCCAATGCGGCGGCGGACTCCACAGATGCCCCTGAAAACTGGCTAAACAGAGCAACAATCCCGCCTTCCACCACGCCAACGCCGGCGATACTGACAGGAATAGACCCCACCACCCACATCAGCGGAAAATACACCAGATAATCCCCCAGCCCAACGGTCATTCCCAAACTGCTGCCGACCATCCACAGGGCAAAAATCACGGAAAACTGCAATATCAGTGTTAATAATACGGATATTGGCAGAGTCAAGGGCTTGCGGACGCAGCTCAATGCCGCCTCGGACAGATCATAAACAAACCGGCGAAAATGCACTATGACGGATTGAGTCAATTTTAAAAAAAGCCGCTTGCCAAAAGGAAAAAAGAGTACAATGCGCATAATTATGATAATTCCTATCAAGATTACTGGAATATAATATAGCGCTGATTTAAGACCATCCAGACCTTGTTTGTCCTGAGCCTGAAAGATACCCTCTGGATGAGCGATCAGCAACGCCGTACAAGCCATGATAAACGAAGCGAATAATGCCATAAGTCTATCCATAAATACGGATATAGCCGCCAGCATTTTTCGGTCTGTGTGCTTGGCGACATACCAGGCGCGCAGGAAATCGCCGCTAATCGCCCCCGGCAGAAAATTGTTAAAGAATATCCCCAAAAAGGTCAATTTGACCGCCTGCCATAGCCTGATAAAAATCTGATTGGCACGCATCAGAATCCACCACCGCAGGGCAACGATTGTCTGGCCGGCCGTAAAAATCCCCACTGCCGCTGCCAGTATCCAGAGATTGAGCTTCTGGAATGTATCCGCTAATTGCTTGAAATCCAATGACTTAACCAACAGACCGCAGGCCGCCGCCGCCACCAGAAAACGGACGGCAAGCCCCAGATATCCCTTTTTTTTCTGTTTGCTCAAACCGGTCATTCCTGAAAAATACTTGTTTTTGTAGAGAATACAGGGTAAAACGTCCCCCTGCAATAAGAGATATGAAATCCGTTAAAAATTTATTGAAATCTCAGGAGATACAATTGTGGCAGCGCCCAAACAAATAGAGGAAGGATTGGACTTTACGCCGAAGTTCGATGCCAACGGCTTGATAACCGCCATTGCTCAGGACGCCGGCACGGGCGAAGTCCTGATGGTCGCCTATATGAATCAGGAAGCCCTCGATTTGACGCTCAAAACGGGCAATGCCGTGTATTTTAGCCGCAGTCGGCAGAAATTGTGGCGCAAGGGCGAAGAAAGCGGCCACGTCCAGAAAGTCCAGCAGGTGTTGGTCGATTGCGACCAGGATTGCCTGGTACTTAAGGTCGTTGTGGATCAGGGGCAATGCCACGTCGGCTACCAATCCTGCTTCTACCGCGCGGTCGAAAAAGGCTTCGCAGACAAACTGACTCTGACGGCACAAAAAGTCTATGACCCCGCCGAAGCCTATAAGAAAAAATCCTAAATAAAACGTCCCGTAGAGACCCACGCCCGTGCGTCTTTACCTTTAATCCCAATCTCATTTTTTCAGTTTCCTGTTTCCTTTTCGTCCCGAATTGCGAACTTTTTTCCCACTATCTTCAATACAATTCCGCTTTGTCTGGTCGTTATTTTCCACCCCCAATCTTGCCCCTCTTATTTCATATCTTTCCATTTACCCATTTTGAATTTGTTTCGGATTTCGTGCTTACGATTTAGAATTTTCAAGTGGAAATTTCAACTCGTTTGTGGTAAAATGTGCGCCGTGAAGGGTGGGCATTTCACAAGCCCACAGAAATGAGACTTCAAACATCTTGGATCAACGGTATCCCCCGGTCATTCTGAGGCTCTGCCGAAGAATCCCCCTTGCTGTTGGCTGGGTGCTGCCCGCTGAAAGCTAAAAATGCAAAACGAACCCAATTTCTTTGGAATGATGCGAAAGAGACAGGGTGAAGAAAGGGATTTTTTTTTGTATGTCTGCTGCGTTATAATCCGCATCTATGGCGAAAGCGAAATTACTCATTTACAGTGTCAGTCAGGTCAATGCGATGGTCTCAGCGGCGATCGAGGAGAGAGTCCCCGCCCGCTTAGTTGTCAGCGGCCAGATTACGGATTTTAAGGTTCACGCCAGCGGCCATTGCTATTTTTCGCTCAAAGACCAATCCAGCATTCTGAGTTGCGTGATGTGGGCGAGCAAATTCCGCGCCCTCAAATTCGAGCCGGAAAACGGCCTTGCGGTGTTAGTCAGCGGGCATATCGAGGTCTATCAGGCGGCCGGCCGCTATCAGCTTTATGCCGACAAAATCGAGCCGGCCGGCGTCGGCGCCTTGCAATTGGCGTTTGAGCAACTCAAGACAAAACTGCAAGCCGAAGGGCTTTTCGATGATGCCCGCAAACGCCCGCTGCCGGCCTATCCAATGAATATCGGCGTCATTACCAGTGCCAGCGGGGCGGCGGTCAAGGATATTCAAAACAGCGTTTTTAAGCGCTGGCCATGCAAATTGTTCCTGTTCGATGTGCCGGTGCAGGGCGAAGGGGCTGCCGAAAAAATCGCCGCCGCCATCGCCAAAGCCAACCAGCAGCGCGGCAAACTGGGATTGGAACTGCTCATCATCGGACGCGGCGGCGGGTCGATGGAAGACCTCTGGGCGTTTAATGAGGAAGTCCTTGCAAGAGCGATAGTTAAGTCGCATCTGCCGGTTATCAGCGCCGTTGGCCACGAAGTCGATTTTACGATTGCGGATTTTGTCGCCGATGTACGGGCTTCAACGCCGACGCAGGCGGGCGTGATTGCCGTGCCGGATAAAAAAGAGGTGCTGGCGGGGATTGAATCACTCCAAAAACGGCTTTCGCACTCGGTTAAAAATGAATTGCGGTATCTCAAATCAAGGATTGCCGAAGTCCTTGCATCCGGATTGTTCCGCCAGCCGGGGCGGATTTTGCAAAACAATACGCAACAGCTCGACGACTGCCATACCCGATTGAACGCCGCTATCCAAAAGCGGGTAGAATTGGCACAGCGACGTGTCTTGCAATTCGAAAAAAGCGTCGGGCAGCTTGAACCGATGCGGGTTTTATACGCCGGCGGCAGCCGGATTGATGGGTTGGCAGCGCGACTGCAAAAGACGGTGTCCGGCCGGCTTGCGGTTGGCCGGCAGAGGCTCGACTGGCTCAATGAACGAATGCGGCGAAACGAACCCCATCGGCGGATTCAAGCCGATTCCATGCGGCTGGCAGGGCTGGGAAACCGGCTGGGGCAGGGCATTGCGGGCATTCTTTCAAAAAACCAATTGCAAATGGCTGCCGTTGAGCATACATTACAAGCCTTAAACCCCAAGGCGGTGCTGGAACGCGGGTACAGCATCACCCATAACTGCCGGACGGGACGGGTTGTCGGAGCGGCATGTGATGTCAACATTGGAGATGTTATATGGACGGAACTTGCCCGACAGGAAAAAATTGAAAGCGTTGTGCAAAAAACGCTCACGGAAAATCAGGATAAGTGATTATGGCAAAAGGCGATAAAAACAAACCCGAAGGGCCGTCATTTGAACAGGCGATTGAGCAATTGACGCAGATTGTCTCGCGGATAGAGCAGGGACAGGTACCGCTGCAGGAAAGCCTGGAGCAGTACGAAAAGGGGATGAAGCTGATACAATACTGCCGGGGCATTCTGCAGGATGCCGAAAAGCGGATTGAGGAGATTTCGACCGCGGCACCGGCGTCGGCAGAAAGACCGGTCGCCGAACAAGGCCAAGAGCAGGCCGGCGACAATTTGTTTTGACAAAAGCGAGCGTGGCGGAACTGGCAGACGCGCAAGGTTTAGGTCCTTGTGTCCTTCGGGATTTGTGGGTTCGACTCCCTCCGCTCGCATCAAGCAAACGCCGTGAGAGGCGTATCCGATAAGGGTGAACGATGATTAATATCTCAAAATTATATTGCGGGCTGGCCGGCCAATCCGACGCCCTGCGTTATCCGGCACAGCGCGACCATAAACCCATTGTGGTTTTCAACTGCACCGCCCGATGCAATCTGCGGTGTCTGCACTGCTACAGTATGTCGCGCGAACTGCCGCAGGGGCCGGAAATGACCACCCAGCAGGCCGAACACTTCATCCGCCAAATTGCCGATTACGGCTGTCCGGTGCTGCTGTTCAGCGGCGGCGAACCGCTGCTGCGGGATGACTTATTCGAATTGATGCACTTCGCTCGCGGTCTGGGTCTGCGGCTGGTGATTTCCACCAACGGCACCCTGATTACGGATGACATTGCCAAACGCCTTGCCGAGGCAGGCTTGTCGTATGCCGGCATTTCGCTGGACGGCCCGCCGCTGATTCACGACCATTTTCGCGGCAAAAGCGGCGCCTTTAACGCGACGCTGCGAGGCATCGAAGCCTGCCGCAAGCACGGCATCCGTACCGGTCTGCGTTTTACAATGTCCGGCTGCAACATTGAACATGTCGCTGAAGTCTTTCGCATCGCAACCAATGCCGATGTGCGGCGCATCTGCTTTTATCACCTTATCCGCTGCGGCAGGGCCCAGATGGAACAAATAGCCCCTGCCGCCCACAGCGAAGTGCGCGCCGCTCTGGACCAAATCCTCGACTGCACCGCCTCGCTGTGCCGTGATGACCGCCTCGAGGAAGTCCTGACTGTCGGCAATCACGCCGACGGCATCTATCTGCTATTGCGTATGAAGGAACAGCACGACCCGCGCGTCGATTTTGTCAAGGGACTGCTGCTGCGCTCGGCGGGCAACCGCGTCGGCCAGAATATCGCCGCCGTCAGTTGGGATGGACAGGTCTTCGCCGACCAGTTCTGGCGCACCTATTCGCTGGGCAATGTCAACGAGAAATCCTTCGCCCATATCTGGGACAACCCCGACGACCCGATTATTTCCATCCTGCGCAAAAAAGACAAATACAAAGACCCCCGATGCGCCCAATGCACCTGGTTTGAATTGTGCGGGGGCAACTTCCGTTCATTGGACGGCAGCCCTGACCTGGCGCACTGGAAAAACGAACCTGAATGCTACCTAACGGACGATGAAATCGCGGGCAGTTGACCGCTCTTACGGCTGCGGTTTTTTATCCGGCGTCTTTTTTACAAACTGTTTGCGCGACACTGCGCTGAGCGGTTTTCCGTCCGGTGAAAACTTCCGGCAGGATACTACTGCTGAATCCCTCAGCGTGAACGGCTCTTCATAATACAGGCTGGCTGCGTTGGGGTCTGTGCCGTTCAGTGTGTAATGAATCCGGTGGCTGTCGTCGGCGACAAAATCGCTGAATGAAATATCGACGGCGTTGTCGAATTCCGCCTGTTCCGGAAAAATCTGAGGACCGTTGACCACCTGCGGCATCTGGGCAAATTCCAACTCAATGACCGGCAGCAGCGATTCGACCGACTCCTTCGGCACCGACAGTACAACATCCGTTTGCTCTATCGTGATGCCGATCGGCAAATCCGGATATTCCATAAAATGGGCTGCCAGCGGCCTGCTGAATAATCCCGGCAGCATCAGTTTCCCATCGGCAGGCCAGTCAAAAACAAACAGATAAACCCGCTTATCGCCGGTCGTGCTGCGGCCAAAGGACAAGTGGCTAAACAAACTCGCCCGCGTCGAGTAAATGCTTTTGCTGTGCATCTGCATCCAACTGCCGACGGCCTGCAGCCGCTTGACCGCCTCGGGTGGAAATGTCCCATCGGCCATAGGTCCCACATTGAGCAGAAAATTGCCGCCCTTGGAGGCAATGTCGGCCAGCTTGCGCATCAAATCCTGAGGGGACTTATAATTTTTATCTGCCGCATTATAGCCCCAATGGTCGTTGGTTGTCATACACGCTTCCCAGTCATACGGCAGCCCCATCGCGGGGATTTCTTGCTCAGGCGTTCCAAAATCGCCCGCCTCAGCATTGGGGTCGTATGTGCCGGCCATACCCTGACGGCCTTTGCCCACCCGATTATTGATAATAATCACCGGCTTTAAGCCGCGTAAATAATTATACAAGTCCCACCCCCGTTCGCTTGTCCAGGTCGTTTCCCATTCGCCGTCAAACCACAAAACCGCCGGATCGTATCGGCTCACCAATTCGCCGAGCTGTGCCTTCATATACCGAACATACCGGTCGAAATCCGCTCCTTCAGCGCTGCGTTTTTCCCACCCCCGGCGCGGCAGATAATCCGCGTGATGCCAATCCATAATCGAATAATAGAACCCCAATTGCATATCCTGCCTGCGGCACTCATCAGCAAGCATTTTGAGGATATCCCGCTTATAATGCGTTGCATCCATGATGTCAAAATCGGTTTGGGCGCTGTCCCACAGACAGAACCCATCGTGATGCTTGCTGGTAATGATGATATATTTGAACCCTGCCGCTTTGGCCGTGCTGACCCATTGGCCGGCGGAAAATGCCTGCGGGTTAAACGCCCCGGCAAACAAATCATATTGGTCGGATGGAATCTGCGCCTCATTGCGTATCCATTCGCCATAGCCGGTTTTGCCCTGCCATTGGCCGGCCGGCACCGCGTAAATCCCCCAATGGATAAACATCCCAAAACGCGCCTGCCGCCACCAGTCCATCCGCATATTCTTGTGCGAGGGCAGTTCTGTGGTAAAATCATTTGAATCCGCAGCGCCTTTCGTCTGGCCTGCGCCCAGCAATATCAGACAGATAATCCATAGCAGCATTCGTAATTTCACACTCAATTTATCCCGCATAATTGTGTACTCCGCTAAAAATTCGTGACAGATTGACCCACAGCAGCGTGATGATGATGAACACAAAACCCATCATCACCGTTGCAAAGTTGACAGAAATAATCTGCCGTCGAAACCACTTTCGCCAGTGCAGATAAAACGCATACACCAGCCAGCAGGCCAGCGACCACAGTTCTTTGGGGTCCCAGCCCCACCAGTCGCCCCAGGCCAATTTGCCCCAGACACTGCCCAGCAGCAGCCCCAGCGTCAGCAGCGGAAATCCCATGCAAATCAGTTTATAGGCAAACTCTTCTCGCTGTTGGGATTGACTGGGCTGCATCCATCCCATCCCCGCCTGAATTGCCGCCTTGGCCATCAGCGCGTAAGAGAGCATATAGACCGCCACATGCGGGGCAAACAGCGGGCTTTGCAGCGCCGGCGGCAGCATCTGCCGCTGGTCGGAAAATACAAACCCCGCTGGAAACAGCACAATCGGCCCCAGCACCATATCGCCAATCGTATCCGCACAGTCGGGACTATCCAGCCATTTGCGGCAGACCGCCCCAATCGGCGGCAGTACCAGACCCAGCGTTAAAAACACCTCAAACATATTCTGCATCGGGATATGTCCCACCTGATGCCATCGCCACACCCAGCCGCCCAGCAGCGTCGCACAGGCCGACGCCGCAATCCAGCCGGCCAGCCGGTATCGGCGCAGCAGCGCCGCGATCAACCCGATAAGCAACTGCCCCATCGCGGCATAAATCAACACTCCTTCGGCTGACTGCTTAATCTGCATTGCCGGCCTTTCTATTTTTCCTGCTGCCGCTTAACACTACGGCAAAATGCCAAATCAGCCCCGCCGATATCAGCATATATCCGGCGAACACCGCCGTCAGACCGTGCGAATTGACCACTTGCAGCACCGAATAAAGACCATTCTCATCCTGCCCCCATGAACTTTGATAGAGATGATATCCCCGCACATAGAGCGGCTTATTGACTTCGATTTTTTTGGCAGCTATGTCTTTGCCGCCGGAAAGCACCGTCAAATCACTGACATAATCACGCACCATCTGATTGCTCTCAAACGAAACCATAAACCGCTTTTGCGGATTGCGATGCGCTGCCTGATTCTGAAAAACATAATGCGTTTCACTCGCGCCGTCGGGTAAATGAATCCGAAGCTGCCAGCCGGGATTGGATTGCGTCAGAGGCCCCTCCTGTGCCGACACCCGTCCATCCTCAACCGATATCTGCAAATTCTGATACACCCCAGCCACTTCTGCGGCAGCGTTCAGCGGCGGTAAATCAACCGATTGGCCGGCCGCCGTCTGTGCCGGCATCTGCCATTGCCGGCCGGTCTGATTGTCCTGAATCAAAAAATGGCCGTCCGCATTATCATAATACAGCACATCGAATTGATTGAGCCGAAATTCCATCCCAAGGTCATAAAGCCGCCTGTCAATCTCACTGGTCACCTGGCGGGCGGTTTGGTGCGGATATAACCTGATATATCCCTTGCTCAAATCATCTTTGCCGAACAGGCGGTTGTAAAACCGAATGCCGGTCTGAGAGCCAATCAAGCCTCCGCACAGCACCAGCACGCAGCCGATATGAATCACAAACAACGGCACACTCCGCTGGAGACTGCGAAATGCGATGATTGCCCAGACAAACACCGCCGCAAACCCGCCCCAGAACACCGCCAGAGGAAAGGAATTGAAAAAGTCCTTCGCGCGGTCGGCGCCCAGAAACGCCCCAAACACCGACAGCATACACAGTACGGCAATAAACACCAATCCTGATAGGTAGATATATGTCTTCATCCATGTCCACAATAAACAATTGACTGCCGTTATCTTGACCGATACAGGCAGATGCGTCAAGTCCAAACCGGAAATTGCTTGTCAAACAGGCCGCCGGCAGGTATGATGCTCCCGCTTATTGTGGAGATTGCATAATGAAAATCTATGATTCCAGCGGCGGACTTGAGGGTGTTCAGCAAGGCGGTGTTGTTTGTATCGGCAATTTCGACGGCCTGCACGCCGGCCATATCGATATTCTGACGATGGCAAAAAATGTCTGCCCGCAGGGACCCCTGACCGCAATGACCTTTGAGCCGCATCCGCTTACCGTTCTGTACCCACAGCGGGCGCCGCAGGCGCTGAGTCCCATCGCCATGAAAGCCCGCCTGCTGGAACAGGCCGGCGCCGACCAGCTCATTATCATCACCGATACCCTGCGGTTTTTGAATCTGTCCCCGCGTGCCTTCATCGAGGAATTCCTGGTACAAACGCTGCGTCCCACAGCGGTTGTCGAGGGTCCCAATTTTACCTTTGGCTACGGACGCAGCGGCACGATGGAAACCCTGAGGCAACTGGGCAAATACTTTGGCTTTTCCGTCCATGAAGCGCCGTTTCGCCAGGTATTTCTCGACAAGGAACAACAATGGATGCTGTGTTCCAGTTCCGCCATCCGCCGGCTGCTCGAAGAAGGCAATATCAGTGCCGCCAATACACTGCTGGCAAGGCACTACCGCCTCGTCGGCAAGACCGTCCCCGGACGCGGCATCGGAAAAACACTGGGCTTTGCGACCGCCAATATCCATCCGGAAAACCAAACCATTCCCGCCGAAGGAGTTTATGCCGGCTGGGTGGCTGTCAGCGACAGTCTGGATGAGGTGTGGACTGCCCCCGCCAAACGGCCAGCCGCATTCAGCCTCGGACGCGCAAAAACATTCGTTACGGACTATCCCCTGCTCATCGAAGCTCATATTCTGGAAGACCATGTCGAAAATCTCTACGGCAAATATCTGGCGATGGATTTTGTCAGCCGCATCCGTCCCCAGCAGCGGTTCGACAGCCGACAACAGTTAATTGACCAAATCCGCACGGATTGTGCCGAGATCCGAAAAATATTGTCATAGCCAAAAACATCACTCGGAGAACCCGATGAAAACCATCCTCTTATTAACCCTGTCCAATATCTTTATGACCTTTGCCTGGTACGGTCATCTCAAATTCAGACACAGCCTGCTGTGGAAAGCGATACTGGTCAGTTGGCTGATTGCCTTTGTCGAGTATTGTTTTCAGGTGCCGGCCAACCGCATCGGCAGTGAGCAATTCACCACCGCACAGCTCAAAACAATTCAGGAAGTCATCACACTGGTTGTTTTTGCGGTCTTTTCCGTGCTGTACCTTAAAGAAAGTTTCAAATGGAATTATCTGGTGGGATTTGCCTTTATCCTGCTGGCGGTCTTTTTTGTGTTTAAAAAATGGTAATGGAGTTTGTGCTATATGTTCAATGCCCTTGAAAATCTCAATCCCATCGTCCAGGCGCTGCTGGCAACCCTCTTTACCTGGGGCGTTACCGCCCTGGGCGCCTCGGCGGTGTTTCTCACCCGCACCATCGGACGCAAGACGCTGGATTTTATGCTCGCCTTTGCCGGCGGGGTGATGATTGCCGCCAGTTTCTGGTCGCTGCTGGCGCCCGGCATCGAAATGGCAGAATCACAGGGAAAACCCGGTTGGATACCCGCCTTGACAGGCTTTCTGCTGGGCGGGGCGTTTATCCGATGCATCGACCTGATACTGCCGCATTTGCATATCGAGTATCCCATCAAAGAAGCCGAAGGCATCAAGACATCCTGGCGGCGAAGCACCCTGCTGGTGCTGGCCATCACACTGCACAACATCCCCGAAGGCCTGGCCGTCGGCGTCGCTTTTGGGGCGTTAAAGTATGGCCTGACAGAAGCCTCGTTCGGCGCTGCCTGTGCGCTGGCATTGGGCATCGGTTTGCAGAATTTCCCCGAAGGCATGGCCGTCTCCGTGCCGCTGCGCCGCGAAGGAATGAGTCGGCTGAAAAGTTTCTGGTACGGCCAGCTTTCCGGCGCCGTTGAACCCATCGCCGGCGTTATCGGCGCCGCGGCGGTCATGCTGGTTGCTCCGCTGCTGCCCTATGCTCTGAGCTTTGCCGCCGGTGCAATGATCTTTGTCGTCATCGAGGAAGTCATTCCCGAATCCCAGCGCGAAGGCAACACCGACCTTGCCACTGCCGGCGCCATGCTCGGCTTTGCCGTCATGATGACACTCGATGTCGCCCTAGGCTGAACATTGTCCCAAGACCTTGCGCTTCATGTTCGAATGCGCCATTGTTCTTCTCATTTTGCTTTTTAATTTCCCGCCCTACCTTCCACTTTCTGCCCTCGACTATCCAATCCGTGTCATTGCAATGCAGCATTTGCAGACCAGTAGGCAGGCTTTCGACCACCGGATTGCCTGCCCACAACATTAAACCATTTGGGCGATAATTTAGTTGAAAGTGGGAGTAAATGATTTAAAATAACGGACGGATATCTTTATGTTTGATAGAATCTCTCATAACATCTTTTAGAATAAAGAGTTAATGATAATTGAATACAGCAATAAGCGCCTTGAGCGTGCGATGATTATCCTTAATGCGGTTGGGATTCTGACCGTCGCTGCAACATTTGTCATGCTTTACGGGTATTACACCCCGCCCCTGCCCCGCTACCTGCTTCACGGTATCGAAATCGGGCTTTTTTTCTTTTTTGTGCTGGAAAAAGTCATCCGGTATTTTAACGCTGTATCCAAACGCGAGTATTTCCGGATGTATTGGTTTGAAATCCCGCTATTGGCTATCTTGTTTTTGGCTTTTATGGGTCCGGGGCGGTGGTTTGCCGCGATCGACCAGCCGATAGATTCCATCCTTAGAGGGGTCAGTATTTACTTAGTTGTCCAGGTTATCGATAAGGTTTGTCGAAGCACTATTTTCTTAGCCTCGAGCGGACATAACCCGGCACGGTCGTTGATAACCTTGTTTGTGGTGCTGATATTGGCCGGCGCAGGCCTGCTGATGCTGCCCAAATCGCACACTCTGGAACAGATGCGTTTTATCGATGCGGTCTTTACTGCCACCAGCGCCACCTGTGTAACGGGGCTGACCGTCGTCGATACCGCCACTTCTTTTACCCTGTTTGGCGAACTGGTGATTATGACGCTGATTCAGCTTGGCGGGCTGGGGATTGTGATTTTCGGGGCGGTGCTGGCGATGATGCTGGGCCAATCGCTCAGTATGCGCGAAAGCTCGGCGATGCAAGACTTGCTCAACGAACAGACGCTCAATCGTATCGGCAAAATGGTCGGCTTCGTGTTTATCACGACGCTTTTGGTTGAAATGGTCGGGGCGGTTTGTTTATACCCCATGTGGGACAATATCCCCTGCGGCGCGGTCGGCTCTCAGCAGAAATGGTATTTCAGCATTTTTCATTCCATCAGCGCCTTTTGCAACGCGGGTTTTGCCTTGTTTCCCAACAATTTGATGGAGTATCACGATTCGAAGGGCTTGTATCTGGTGATTTGCCCGTTGATCGTGGCCGGCGGACTTGGATTCGGGGTGTTGTACAATTTATCGGATGTGATTGCGGATAAGTTCCGCAGATTTTTTGTCCAGCACAACGTACTGTCCAGTGTGCGTAATCCGGTTGTGCCGCACCGCTTGCATCTGCAAACCAAGATTGTTTTGACGATGACCTTTCTTTTGATTGCGGGCGGGACCGCGGCATTGATGTTATTTGAGTATTATTCGCCCAAAGACAGCCGCGACCCGCGTTTTTTGTCGGCGCTGTTTCAATCGATTTCAGCGCGCACCGCGGGATTTAATACGATTGATATGGCCGGCATGTCGTCGGGCAGCAAACTGGTTTTGATTTTTCTGATGTTTATCGGGGGCTCTCCGAGTTCGACTGCCGGCGGCATCAAGACAGTTACCTTTGCGCTGCTGGTAATGGTGATATATACAACGCTGCGGCGGCGGCGCGATGTGGAGATGTTCCGGCGGGCGGTGCCGCTGATTGTCATCGGGCGAGCCATTACGATTACGACCCTGTATATGACGGTTTTGCTGATATCCATATTGACATTATCCATAACGGAACGCAACAGCCATTTTGCAATAGAGGATATTGCGTTTGAGGCCGCTTCGGGGCTTGGAACTGTGGGCTTGTCAACCGGTATTACGCCGTCTTTGACAACGGCAGGTAAATGGGTTATTATGATGACGATGCTCATCGGCAGACTGGGACCGCTGACACTGCTGGTCGGGATGATGTTCAATGTGCGTCCTGCCCGCTACGATTATCCCGTCGAGCCGCTGGTTGTGGGTTAACTGGAAAGAACTTCTCAAAGGAAGATGACTATGAAACGCTTTGCTGTAATTGGATTGGGCCGTTTCGGCAGCCGTCTTGCGCTTACACTGACAGCCAGCGGCGCTGAGGTGCTTGCGATTGACCGCGACCGGGAGGTTGTTGAAAATATCCGCGATGAAGTAACCCATGCCGTGCGGTTAGACAGCACCGATAAGGATGCCCTAAAGTCTCAGGGCGTCGAGCGGGTGGATGTCGCGATTGTAGGAATGGGGCAGGCCGGTCATGGCTTTGAGGCGGCGATTTTGACGGTGGTCAACTTAAAACAGCTCGGCGTGCCGCATATTTACGCCCGTGCCGAAAACCAGACCGCTGGTCAGGTCCTGACGGCAATAGGCGCCGACGAGGTAATTTATCCGGAAATCGAAACCGCTCAGCGATGGGCGTACCGGCTGATTACCCCGCACATCGAAGAGAAAATTGATTTTGCCCCCGGCTACAGCCTCGCTCGTGTTACGGCGCCGGACAGTTTCGACCGCAAAACCGTCAAGGAACTTCAATTGCGTCTCAAGTACAACCTGAATCTGGTTGCCATCAAGCGCACCGCCGCCGTCAGCTCCGAGGCCGAAGAAGTCATCAATGTCCCGATGCCGGAAACGATGGTTTATAAAGATGATGTTCTGATGATTGCCGGCCGGGATGCGGATTTGTCGCGGCTGCCGCAAGAATAAAAAAATTCCAAAGTCTGGCAGGCTGTGATATCAATACGGATGCTGGGAAAAAACGAGTTGATTTAGAAAGGATTAGACGATGGGTACAAAAGGAATCGAAATTGTCGGGATGGATGTCAAGGAGCTTCTCGGTCTGCTGAATCGGGCGTTTTGTGATGAATGGCTGGCGTATTATCAATACTGGATCGGCGCCAAAGTGCTCAAGGGGCCGATGAAAGATGCGGTCATCGCAGAACTGGAACTGCACGCCACCGAGGAGCTCGCTCATTCGCTGATGCTGACAAACCGCATCATTCAGCTTGGCGGGACGCCTGTAAATAATCCCAAGGACTGGTACAAATTCACCAATTGCGGCTATGATGCGCCGGACGATGTGTATGTTGAGGCGATCCTCAAACAGAACATCAAGGGTGAGCAGTGCGCCATCACGACCTACAAAAAGCTGATGGAAAAAACTCAAAATACAGACCCGGTAACCTACAATATCGTCCTTCAGATTATCCAGCAGGAAGTTGAACATGAAGAAGACCTTCAGGCGCTGCTGGAAGATATCGAATTGATGATCAAACACCGCTAATCAGCGATACGCCAGGCCGGGTAATTCCATTACAGGGGTTATGTATGCGGATTCAAAATGTGTTTTGGCTGCTGTGGCTGGTTTCAATGGCAGCCGCCCAGCCTTCTGTTGAACTGGTGCGTCAAAACCAAGAGTTTTCTGGAGCCTATCTGGAACCGGTGCTGCTCAATGGCTCGCCCGCCGCTGCGGTTGTATTTGACGGTACGGCAGATATGCACTACTATGCCACGCCGCAATCGGCACCGGCTGAGGGACTGGAATTGACCGTCGCGGCACAAGCACCGGGATTGTCTTTTGATAAACCGATTGCACCTAGGCCATCCGTGCTGTTCGACAAGGGGCTGAAAAAAAACATCGATGTGTATGTCGGCCGGTTTGACATTTTGATACCGATTGTCAATCCGCCCGCCGACGGTAAATTTCAGGTCGATGCGGTCATTTCCGGCATTGCCTGCACCAGCCAGGTTTGCCTTGCACCGTTTACCAAAACGGTGTCCGCCGAGGTTGATTTTGCCGCCGTCGGCCAATGGCGAAAAATCGACAAAGCGATTGAGCCGCCCGCAAAACCGGCGTCAGGGCAAATCGTTGAAGGCGGTTCGTTCGGGATTTCCTATGCACTGCTGCTGGCGCTTGCGGCGGGGCTTTCGTTTAATCTGATGCCGTGCGTCCTGCCGGTACTGCCGCTGATTTTGTCGCGGCTCATCAGTCAGGCTCAGGAAAAGACCTCTCGGCGCATCGGTCTGGGGCTTGCCTTTTGTGCCGGTGTGATTGGTTTTTTTGCCGTCTTTGCTGGTGCGGCGATTGTGCTCAAACTGACGACCGGCGCGGTGTTCAACTGGGGCGACCATCTGCGGTATCCGCCGTTTATGATGGCGATGGGATTGTTTCTGGTGGTATTTGCGCTGTTTATGTTTGATGTATTCGGCATTTCCATCCCATCGTCGCTGACCGGCGGCGGTTCATCCGGCAGCGGAATAGCAGGTTCTATCGGTATGGGCTTTTTGTCGGCGCTGCTTAGTACGCCGTGCAGCGGGGCAATTCTGGCCGCTGTGGTCGTCTGGGCACAGACTCAGTCTGCGGCGATAAGTCTGCTGGCGTTTATCGTGATGGGCGCCGGCATGGCGTTGCCGTATCTGATAATTGTCCTTGTGCCGTCGCTGCTCAATAAGCTGCCTCGTCCCGGCGTGTGGATGGAGCATCTGCGCAAGGCGATGGGGTTTATTCTGCTGATTATCGCCGTCAAGATGCTAAGCGCCCTGCCCAAAGAACGGCTGGTCGATGTGCTGTACTATGCGGTCATTGTTAGTTTTGCGCTGTGGATGTGGGGCGGCTGGGTCAATTTTGCTACGCCTGCCGGCCGCAAATGGGCGGTTCGATTGCTTGCCGCCGCCCTGGCGGTGGGTGCGGGCTGGCTGCTGCTGCCTATGGAAAAGCATCTTGTTGACTGGCAGGCGTATAATGCCGGAGTCATTCAGAAAGCCGTTGAGCAAAAACAGCCCGTTGTTATCAAGTTCACTGCCGATTGGTGCACCAACTGCGTCTTCGTTGATAAACAGGTCTATCAGAACGAGGGTGTCGCCGACCTGATAAAAGCCAAAGGGGTTCTGGCAATCAAAGCGGATACGACAACCGACGATATGCCCGCCACAGCCGACCTTAAAAATCTCTATGGCGAATCCGGCACAGTGCCGGTCAGCATTGTTATGCTACCCGACGGCACACGGCTCAAGTTGCGCGGCATCTTCGACAGACAGCAGTTGATTGACGCCCTGCAAACTCTGCCGAATCCATAACCGATTTAGTCATCATCCGGCTGGAGGGGGTTTTCATCAACGACATCGCCAATGCCGTCGTGGTCGCTATCGGCCTGGTCTGGATTATAGACGGTTGGGGCATTGTCAAACGCCATCGCCAGGGCATAATCGCCCAGCGTCATCGGCTGACCATAGGCATTGACATAGTCCAGCAGCGTCATCCACCGCTGCCAGCGAACCATATCGACCATATTGTTCTCGCGGTTGACATCGGCGTCGGGATTCCAGTCGCACCGCTCCAGCCGCGGCAGATCGTTGCAGAATCGGCTGGACCACTCGACTTCTTCAATCAGCCAGACATTCAAACCGCCAAAGCGGGTTATCGACGCCAGATACTCCTCGAACGAACCAAGCCCTTCGGGAATCACGGGATTAACCTGATAATCCGCCGGCGCATGAAAGATGCCAAATGCATCGAATCGTTCCTTGAATGAGCCGTTGGGGCTGAAAATCCGGCTGTTTTCCTCAAAGACGCTTGCCGAAATAACCAGCATGCCATTGCATGCCAGCCCGGAAACGGTATTGGTATCAAATGCGTTAAACGGCGGTGCGTAGCCCAGCAGCGGATTGGCGGCTTTTGCCCAGTCAATCCGCGGCGACAGATTGGGGTCGGCGCCGGCCTGACGAATCCAGGTATTGGCGTAATCGCCCAGTAATATCTGCTTGCCGACGCCCAGATACGCAGCTATTTCCCAGTCGCCGTAGCCGCAGGTCTCGCAGGCATACCAGTTGCGGTCCCGTTTTTTTGCCCAGTCCGAACGGGGCAGCGTATTGGCATGGGTATAACCATGCTGAACAATTTCCAAATTGGGGTTCTCAATGCGATTGTTAATCCAGGCGATTGGGTCGGGGTCGCCGAATGCATCCCATATCTTTTTGGGAATCACGACCAGCGAAATCGGGGTGTTTTTGCCGCCGGGCAAATTGGGTTCGACCTGATACCGCGGCCAGGCGGGAGCATCGCCGATGCCGTTATAACTTTCAAGCTTGCGGATATCCCAGTCTGGCGGACTCAAAATCGCCGCATCCGTCATCAGTTGAGTGAACTCATTCTGAAATGATCGACTCAGTGAGTCGATTCGCAGAATAAAGTGCGTTGTATGCCTTGACCAAATTGCCTTGGCACGGCGGGCTTTCTGATAAAGAACCGGGTCTGTCGGCCCATCGAAAATACCGTCGCCGTCTGTATCGACAGGGTTGAGCGGGCTAAATTGGCACGGTGCAGGATTTTGGCGGTCAATCCAGTCAGCATCGTTCATTTGGTTGTCGCTGTTGATGTCCAGCCGCGGATAGACGACCGGACGGACGCAACCGGTTACCATAAGGATTAAAGCGAGCGCTTGCAATAACAGGATTTGAAAGATTCTCCGTTGGGCATAGACGAAGATAGAACACATAGAGTCTTTCCAGAAATTATTTGGTTGTTTTCTGCTGCCGCAGCCAGTTGACCGGCGCCAGATCGTCGGTGAGTATTTTGGCATTGGATTCGGGCTGCGTATCTGGGCGCAGCATCGCCGCAATGTGCCGCATATCGAATGTAATCGGAAGCTTTTTCTGCAATTGTTCTGCCTGTTCTGTCGCTTCTTGCACAGTCAGAATCCGTCCGCCAGAGTTGGGGGATACCAGCATGGCGTTGCCGGAATAGACGCCAAAATATGCCTGACTGCGGCCAAACACCGAGATAAAGGTCTTGAGTTCCGCGTCAAAAAGCCGATTGGTGAAAAAGACATTGGCAACCACCACCCCATCCGGCGCCAGCACCCCTTTGACTTCCTCCAGAAACTCCTTAGTCATCAAATGAAATGGGATGTAGTCGCCGTTGAAGGCGTCCAGGATAATAATGTCATATTGCACGGCCGGCTGTCGGCGGAGCTGCTTTTTGATAAACATCCGCCCATCATCCACATAGACTTTGAGTTTTTCATCTTCCTTGAACCCGAGAAATTTTTCAGCTACCGACGGAATATCCGGGTCAATTTCCGCTACATCGATTTCCAATTCGGGTAAACACCGGCGCATTTCTCGCGGAATGACGCCACCGCCAAGTCCCAAGACAAGCAGTTTTTTGGGCTTAGGCTGGTAAAACAGTCCGCAAAAAGTCATCTTTGAGTATTCCAGCATATGCTCATGCAGGTTATCCATATCCACCCGGCTTTGGACATGATTGGAGTACTGTTTTCCGAATTGAAGCGTTACCACCGATTGGTCTTGATAGACATAGATACTGTTATAAAGGGAATTTTTCTGATAAATGGCCTTGTTTGTCTGGGTCGCCGCCGTGACGCTGGCAGACCATACGCTCAACGCTGTCAGCCCGCTTACACAGATTAGCAATAAGACAGCCGTTTTCTTTTTCATATTATTTTTCCTTTGAAGCAGATAGTGGCAGGACCGCCGCTGGCCGCTGTGCCAACAGCAAAATCACAATACCCTGCACGGCCAGAACGACGCCGAAAATGCAGACGGTCCACCGCAGGGAATACAGTACCAAGTAAAACGCCGTAATGACACAGCCGGCAAAGCTGGACACGGTGGAAGCGGCAAGCACCATACCGGCATTGAATCCGGAATCGCACGCCTGGCTTGTCAGCCAGTGCACCACCGTTGGGGAAACCATACCCAGCAGGATCGTCGGGGCGCCGAACAATACCAGTGAGGCCAATAGAGAACCCCATTTTTCATCCAGCCCGAAATTGAAAACCGTATCGCAGACAGGATCATTAAAAAAAGGCTGTGCGCACAACCAAACGCCGGCAACGGTGTTAATCAAGCCCAGCATCCGGCGGCAATCCGTTTTATTCGAAAGCCAGCCGCCCAGCATATAGCCGATGGACAGGCTCAGGAGAAAAACACCGATGACACTTCCGGTAACGACATAAATAGCGCTGCCGAAATAGGGGGTCAGCATCCGAACGCCGAGTATTTCCAGTCCCATCATAATCCAGCCGCAAATGCAGGAAACCAGAATGATTCCCGCATTTCGAACTTTATTTGTTTGCAGAAAGGTCATCACTTATGATTCCTTTATTGGGTCAAATCCACTATGGAAAATGAGCGTTGGTATCGTTTTATCGGCGCGGTTTTGGCTGTCAGGAAATCTGCTCCATGAGTTCCTGAAGCACATCTTTGGCCGGAGCGTTGCGGTATCCGCCGTTTTCTTTCCAACTGAGCTGCTGATTGGCTTGCAGTGATTCTTCCACCTTGCGGCAGGCCATAATGACGGTGGCGTGATTTTTGCCGCCCAGTGTCTTGCCGATTTCCGGAAAGGACATCCGCGTCAGCCGCCGCGACAGATACATACAGAATGATCGCGCCAGAGTAATCGAGCGGTCTTTTTTGGCTGAATGAATATCGGCGGGGCTGACATTGAAATACTGCGCCACGGCTGAAACAATGCCGGAACTGTGAACGACCGGGTCGGCACGCATCACATGTTCGGATAAAAGCTGCTTGACTGCCGACAGGGTTACTTTTTGATGGCTGACAGAGGCATAGGCGACGACTTTGAGCAGGGCGCCTTCCAGTTCGCGAACATTATTAGGGACATGCTCTGCGATAAATTCGACGATATCTTTGGCGAGTTTGTGCTTCATCACGGACGCCTTCTGTTCGCAAATCCTGCATCGCGTCTCAAAATCGGGCGAGTCAATTTTGATCACCATGCCCGACACAAACCGGCTGACTAATTTGTCGGTCAATTGCCCAATCATTTTGGGGTGCGCGTCGGAAGCCAGAACAATCTGTTTGCCCGCCAGGTCGATGCTGTTGAATGTATGGAGAAATTCTTCCTGCATCGCGTTTTTGTTTGCCAGAAAATGAATGTCGTCAATGGCCAGCAAATCCAGATTGCGAAGCCGGCTGCGAAATACATCCAGCTTGCGGGTCTTGAGCGCCAACACATATTGATTGGCGAAATCTTCTGCCGAGACATACAGCCAGCGGCGATGCGTCCGCTTTTTAGCAAAGGTATTGCAGATGCCCTGCAGCAGGTGCGTTTTGCCGACGCCGTAGCCGCCGTGATAAAACAGCGGATTAAACGGGCTATGGTCTTCGGTGATTACGGTCTGGGCGGCATTAAACGCCAGTTGGTTTTTGGCGCCGACGATAAAGGTGTCCAGCGTTAACTTCAGCGGCGGTGTAAATTCTGCTCTGGCCGAAGGGCCTGCCGCCGCGCGCGGCGCGCGATGGCCGGACTCGGGAGCGACCGTCGGCGTCAGCGAGGCATCCACGGAAAAACGCACGGGCCGGTCTGTTCCGGCGATACTGCGAACGGCGGCTGCAATTTGTTTGGAAAAATGCCCTTCTATCCAATTGACGACAAAACTGCTGGCCGCGGCGACATCCAGAAACTCTTCAGTCAGCGTAAACTGTGTGCCGTGTTTGAACCACACATCATATTTACTCTGGCCGATATGTTCGGCAATATGAGCCTGAATCGCTCTAACTTCGTCCTTGAAAGTCGCCTGCACAATGTTCTCCGCTATCTGCAGTCAATTCGTGTTGTGGTCTCTTGCATCAATGTCAAATTATAATGTTCATCGGGCAAATCATAAGAGCCAAACGACCCGCTTGCAACAGCCATTTTTATAAATTCTTTTCCACATCCGACAGCCCTTGAAAAAGAAGATAGTTATGTTAAAAAAAAAATTGTTTTTCACACGATTTGCACATCACAAACCCTGATTGTGGATAACCTGTGGATACTGGTTGTAATTTTACTCCTGTTTTTGCAGCAGCGCTGCATATCCGCCGTCGTGGTCAAAGCTGTATGGCGTTTCGACGGCAGGAAGTGTGATTTGTTCTTTCACAAGTCGCATGGATGGGTACTGCTCAAGAAACCAGCGGATGATTTGCTGATTTTCGCTGCGCTGAATGCTGCATGTGGAATAGAGGATATATCCTCCCGGCCGGCATACCGCCTGTGCCTGCTGTAAAATCGACCGCTGCGTTTGTGTCAGCGACAGGATGGATTGCGTTGTGAGTCGGTGTCGCACCTCGACGCGCCGTGCCAATACGCCTGTATTGGAACAAGGCACATCGCAAATCACCGCATCCATCTGCGTATGGTTCGACAAAAACGGATGTAAGCCATCCGGTTCGATAATTACGACATTCTTGATGCCCAATCTACTGCAATTTTGCAGCACCTTGTCAAGACGAGCTTTGTCGGCGTCTGCGGCATAAATCGTCCCAGTGTTATCCAGCCGGCCGGCAAGACAGGCGGTCTTGGTGCCGGGCGCCGAACATAAGTCCAGAATCTTCATCCCCTTATCGACCGGCAACAGCGAGATTGCCGATGCGGATGACACATCCTGCACAAAAAATAACCCTTCCCGAAATGCGTCAAGCTGCGAAATATCGCCAGAATAGTTCAACTTGAGCGATTGTCCATCAGGAGACAAAACAATACCCAGTTTATCCTGTTTGCCCAGATTATCATGTAGTTGGCTTGCGGTGGTCTTGAGCAGGTTCGGCCAGATAACCACGCTCGGATGGCGATTGCAGGCAAAGCAGATAGACAATGTCTTGTCATTTCCATAGTCATCCAGCCACTCCTGTATCAGCCAGACGGGCAGGCAAAAAGCTTCGGCCACAAATTGCGCCTGATTGCGTTGGATATCGGGAAAAATATCATAATTCATTTGGCAGCCGGTGGATGTGTCGGCGGGGATGGTGCGGCGGTTCGGCCAATCGGCTAACGATGCGCTTCGATTGATAATTGCCCGCCCGAAATTTCGCAGTACCGCATTGACAAAGCCGGCGGCCTTTTTAGAGACACGGGCGGCCATTTCCACCGCTTCATTGACAATCGCATAGTCCGGCGTCGCGGGGACATAAATCAGTTCGTATGCGGCAATTTGCAGGATGGTCATAATCCGCTTGTCGGTACGGTCTTTATGGACATTGCCGATTTGCTTTAATACACTATCCAGAATGTCCCGATTTCGTATAACGCCAAAGACCAAATCGGTCGCCCGTCCCCGCTGGTCGGTCTGGCAGATGAGCCGGCTCAGACGCAGTGCGGCATCGTGCTTTTGGATATCCGCCTGCGACAGCGCCGAAGTGGCTACCTGCCGCGCCGTTGGCTTACTGGCTGTCATAAATATACTCACCCCCCGATATTTTTGCGGTTGTTTTCAAAATCATCCAGATTTATTTTGTAAAAGGTGCGTGTCCAGATAGGTGAGTAAAAATAAGGCGGGGAATTTCACCCCGCCCGGTTTTGTTTTGGTATTACAGTATCTCATTTTTTGCGAATCAAAACACCGCCCAATGCAAGCAGGGCAAGCGTCATCGGCTCCGGTATAATTGTAAACTTGATATTGTCAATCGTGGGGGAATAGCCGGCAACATCGACAAGCTGGATATTGAACGGGTCGTATAATCGATTGTTGTCAGCATCCGAATTCCAAAGACCCGTCAGTTTTTTGGTTGTGGTATTATAAGCATATTCGCGACAGATGATTTCCACATGGGGATTAGGTTCCCAGTGGCCGTCGCGTTCTCCAACCCATTTCCATGCTGTTTGTGCGGTAGCCAGGCGAGTTATTTTCCCGCCGCTGATGGTCGCCGTAGCATAGTTCCCTACGCCAATTTGATAGACTTCACCCCCAGCAAAATCCAGATGGGCATGATCGTCAACACTAAGCCGCTCTATCCCACCACTCGGATATATCTGTTGATTATAAGGGGCTGTTCGTTCTATTCTTGCGTAGCTATTAAAATATACATCTAATAAAATACCCCCCCCCCCTGTCATCAAAAGAGATTGCGTACCTGTGAGTGTCAACGCGCCAAAATCCATCCCATCCGTAATCGTGTAAGTATAGCCTGCCCAAATGGGGGCGGATAAAATCAACATCAGCAACTGTATCTTTTTCATTGTAATTCCTCCGATTCAGATAAGGTTTGAGCGTTTAAGTTTTCCAGTTCTTCCATATTTTCATACACTGCATTCATAAATTCTTTCCACGATGCGGAGTCTATTTCACTCTGAAGTTCCGGCTCACTTAGCCAGAGTTCTTCCAGCCATTTGGCCGCATCTTGGATATCGGCAAGCTGTTCTTCAATTGACTTTTCGGGAATTGGTATTTCCGCAACAGCAACGGCTTCCATCGGAACGGCCTCTACTGGCGTCTCAATAAGTTGCGTTTCCATCGGCATCGCCTCGATTTGCTGTGTCATCAATTGCTGGCTCTGTTCCGGCAGACTCATCATCATTTGCTGCTGCTGAAGCATTTCTGTAATATCCATCCGCCAGCACGCATGCCACAGCCACGGCGAATCTTCAACCCAAATCATCAAATCTGCCAAATCAATCACATATTGGCTATTGCCGCTTGTGACAAAATCACACATCGGCTCCCACCGCTCCTTGTCCGTCAGCGACACATAATAGGAACTGTTCGGGTCGTTCATTGGGCTATTGGGGTCCGTCAGCGCCGGGTCATTTGGGTCATGCGACAGCCACGCTTTGGAAAAAGTATTGAACTCCGCCAGATTGACCAATCCATCGTAATCCCAATCATATTCGTTATAAATATCATCATCCGTCAAAGTGCCGTCGCAGGCGCAGGCCTCATCCGCCCCCATATCGGCAGTATAGCCATAGACGCGGTCTTCGCCGTCCATATCCATCTGATTGCTGTAAGACAGTGCAGGGTCGCCCTTGTCAACACACGGCGACGCGGCCAGCAAACGATATACTCCCGATTCCGGCCAGCCGCCTTCGGCAAATACAGGATTGCAGCTAATGTTATGGTACGTTCCGTCCGGCGTAGTCTGGTTAGGGTAGTTGGGGTCATAGATGCAGCTATAATATGCTGTCCGATACCCTTCCAACTGCTGACCATTGTCTTTGTTGCCCCACAGGATGCAGTTGCGAATCGAGGGATACCGCGTCCCAAGGCCCACAAAATAACACCCCTCATGTATGTTGTCCACCACTGAACAATTCTTCAGAACCGGCGAAGCGGATGGATAAAATACATAAACGCCGTAGTAAGTTCCGCTGTTATCCGAACCATTGGAAGAAAGGATACTATTGAGAATACTTGTCGAGGCATTTCTTGTGTTGATGCCATGTTGTCCGTTGCCAAAAATTCGGCAATTTTCAATGGATAGCGCCTTGCTGTTATTGCCAAAATAATAAATGCCGTCATAACCATTGTCGGAAATCGTACACCACTTTGCAGAAACATTGCCATTGTCAGCACGAATCCCATACTGCAAATTGTCTTTAATGATACAATTGGAAACCATAAAATCAACATTTTGACCATAAATGCCGCGTCCCGGTGAGGCCAGAGTTCCACCAGATTCTTTTACCGTTACTCCATCCAGCAGCGAATGGTTACCCATCATAACAACCGTGATATTACGAGTTGTATAGCCCTCATCGTCTTGACTAATCAGTCCTGACAATATCGTCGGATTGGCCGCAATCTCCCGCTGCTCGAGCGAGGTCTCCCACCCCACAAATCCGCCGTAAACCGACACACCCGCCGGCAGCACAAAACTATCCGTCACCTGCATGCCCGGAGAATACAAGCCCCGCGCCGCCCAGATTTCCTCTCCGCAGCCGCCGGCCGCCCGCGTCAGCGCCTTTTGCAAATCCGTATAGGCATTCGCCCAGCTTGTCCCAGAGCCAGCACCATCTGCAGATCTGTCCACATAGATAATGCCATCCCGACATGCTACCGATGTATCCAATGTCGCCAACGCAAGCCCGCTGTCGCAGGACAAGACCGCCTCGTTATGCAGTGTCCCGCCCGGCTCAGATTTCTCATTGACCTTTACGCGAAAACTCACGCTCCCGCAGGAATTGGCCGCAATCGTCCCAATATCCCATGTAATCGTATGCAACGCTTCATCATACACACCCGCGGCCAAATTGCTCGGCCTCGGACAGTCCGGCGGCGCCGGCTGCACAGGCTCATTGGGTTCTGCAGGTAAACTGTTCGGGTCGTTGGGGTCAATCTGATGAATCACCATCTCACTCAATTGTGCTGTCAATGCTTCATCGTAATTAACCAAGGTCAAGTGCGCATGTCCGGCCTGCGTCGCCGTATAGACAAAACTGGCAAGGTTGCCATCATTCATCACATTGCCCAGACTGGCCCCCGACAGAATAATCCCTTCCGCCTGCGTTTGTCCAGGCCCAAAATAATCAAAAGAATCCGTTCGTGGTGAGGCTAAAATCTGTGCCGAAGTTGGGTTGTTCGGGTCGTATTCCGCATTGTCAATGCTGCCCAAATTCGGGTCGGCCATATTCGCCTCGATGCTGAAAGCGTAAATATCTTCCGTCAGCGTCTCTTTATCCACATACAGCCGAACACTCTGCCCGACATTCAGCGTTATTTCGTCAAGGTCGTTGACATCCGCTATCCCCAACGCAATCCCAGGCTGCGGACTGGCCTGAGGGATGATTTCCTCCACAAAGTCCACCCCCGCCGGCAGCGTATCCGTCAAGATGCAATTAGTCAATGCGCTGCTGCTGTCGTTGGTATAGGTCAGCGTGTAGGCCATTTCATAATTCAAATCCACCTGCGAATAATTGGGGTCAACCGTTTTAGTCAGGCTTAAACCTGTATGATAGGTCGGTTCTCCATAACCAAACATAAAAGCCACGGTTACAGACTCCGTTTCATTGGGGTCAAGTGTCCCTATGTTCCACCCCATCGCCCCGCCGACTTCACTGTCATAGATATATTTGACGCCGTTAAGCTTCCTCGATTCCACATGGATATGACTGCCGCGCGGCGGCTTGTATTCATCATACGAATGCCCGCCCTCATACACATCCGTATCAATCCAGTCCGGCTTTTGGGCGCAACTGAATCCGACAAAATCCCGATGAGTTGAATGATAGGAGTTCGAGTGAGGGTAGGTATTCCATTGGGTAATATCATATCGAAAATTACCCGTTTCGTGAATAGGATTATAAGGCGTATAATAAGCTAACGGGTCATCCAGCGCCAGTTCGGTATAGGTGGAATTGACCGCCGGGCCGTATTCATCCGCGCCATGACTGTGCAGAAATTGATAAAACTCTACATCTGTCAAAGGCTCTGCGGTAATATTGCGCAAGGTATAGGTTTGCAGCAGAATATACCGGTCTGAAGGCAAAACGCCGGAACAGCGACGTTCTTTATCTAAGAAGACCATCGGCGAACGGCACAGATAATAATTCGGATCTCGAAATTCCAGGTCAACCACTTCATAATCAATCCGCACTTCCATAGTCCCATTGTCGATGTACGAAATCGCGGTATCATTCTGAGGTGCAGGATTGCCATTCGGGTCCGCCCATGAACGGGGCTGTTTGGCTGGGTCGCTGCTGACCACAAAATCACTGTTTGTGTACCAATTGGGATACTCAAATAGATTCGTCAGCCACATCGCTTTTTTGCCCTTGTTCGGATTTACCGGATCTATCCACGTCGTGTGGATGCCGTCATAATAGACCGCTGCACCCCATTCGCCGGATAATAACTCATGATACCCGCTGACAGGATGGCTCGGCGAAGGACCATAATAAAATCCATCATCAGAGTAGCCCGCCGCATCCAAACGTCCCCAAAAAGCTGTTTTTGCCCCTTGTGCCTGCGTGTCTCCAATTAACACTTTGATACTGGTTGGCAATGTTGCCGAATATGCCAATCCTGCCAAAAATAAAAAAACACCCGCCGCTTGTCTTCTCCAATCCATACCTGCTTCCTTTCAAATAAAAACCCTCTACTCTTATTTGACCTCCTTTCTCGCCCGTCGGGACATTCCGCAAGATACACAAAAAAGGAGCATCGCTCTGTTGTGTCCAATCAAGGCCCGGCAAGGCCTACAAGCGACACGCAAGCAATGCCCCAGACGGGGCAACTGCCTTGTGCGTTCGCTTGTACAAAATTTGCCGGTTTTGATTGAAACGCTTCAAGTCCAGTGGACTATCAATATTTAATTTTCAGTAATCTATACTACAATATTGCCCATTATATGTCAATAAAATAATTGCAAATTAAAAGATAAAACCTGTCCTGAAAAATACAATTATGTCAACAATTCAACCTTGCTTTTTCCACCCTCTTATGATATAATACTGATTATTGTGGAACCCCATTCCATACGCTGGCAAGCCCTTAATCGCCAGCCGCTGTTCTTTCACAATTGCATAAGTACCTGATGCTGTAAATCCCGTTAATCCTGTCTAAAATCCTTCTATGAAGCCAGGCCCGTCAAGTGAAAAATTTGTGTGATTGGTTCAGCCTTCTATCCGGATTTTCTCGACCGGCCCTATTGGGCATCGTATCGTCGAGTTCCACTCAAACTGCTGCAACGGCATCCATTCTATCTCTCGAGCTTTTATGCCCATAGGATTTACCGAATACCGTCTTGCCAATCCACAAATTTCAGCACTTCACTTTTTTACCTTACACTCCACACACGCAATTCACCACATTACAATACAGTCGGGCGGTCGCGCCCAGTTATTTCTTCTTCTCCTGAGGGGAGAAAATTCTTGCTGAACCGCTCTCCCTCATCGGGTTCTCAGGCCGCAGCCTTTGTGTTGCCGCTGGCAGGCATTTTCCATTTCCGGTTGTCTCGCAGCATTGCCCAGCAGACCACAAGCAGCCTCCTTGCCACCGCCACAATCGCTATCTTTTTGCGGCTTTTTGTGCCTCGCATAACCTGTTCATAAATCGCACGCATCCACGGGTTATGGCGAAGCCCCAGCCAACTGACCTCCACCAGTAAGGTTCGTACCAGCGCATTGCCCATCCCGCTGATGCCGCCGGAGCGATTCATCGAGCCGCTTTGGAACTGGCGAGGCGTAAGCCCGATATAACTGCCGACCTGTTTGCCGTTCTTAAATCGTTTAGGGTCATCAAGATAAGCCACTACCGCCTCGGCCAGACGCGGACCCACACCCGGAATCGTCTGTAACAACTGTACTTTTTCATCTGCCTGGCCCAACGCATCCAGCTTGGCCTGGACCGTGTCGATGGCCGCCTCGATAGCATTATACTGCTGCAATTCAACCGATAACAGCCCACGCCATAAATCCGAGACTTCGCATTGGTCCAACGGACGGGCCAGCGACCGTAAATAGCCCATACTTGCCTGTGTCCATCCGCTATGGCCGGCGGCCATTGCCAGACCCTGACGATCCAGGATTGCACGAATATTGTTCTTGATTGCCGTGCGGCGTTCGACAAGACTATGACGATAGGCGATGGTGGTTCGCTTTTGCCGTATTTCCAGCTTGGGCATGTGCACCTGCGGCAACTGGTCGGAGGCACTGAGTCTGGCCAGCCGCAACGCATCATCACGATCCCCTTTTTTCTTCACATTCTTCCACCGCCACGCCTCATGATTGGTGTTGGCCACCTGGGTCGTAATCTGGAGGGCTTTTGCCATGTCATATATCCAGCCGGCGGCAGAACCAATTTCCATCACAACGCGATCGGCCGGCTCGGCAACGAGCGCATCGTGAATGGCCTGGGGCTGTGTCAGGACGGTCAGGAACCGATGAGCGCCATCGGCACTGTCATAATAGCAAACCACGGTCTTGTTTTTTCCTAAATCCATTGCTACAATCTTCATGTCAGGTCTCCTTGTTAAAGGTTCAAATCTATTTGAGCGACCCCTGTGGCCAGCTCGTATTGCGGAACATTGTATCCGCTAAGACCAACCAATGGGAGGCCTGGCTTTCATAGTTTCTATCTTTCTATGAACAACGAACTGTTTTTACAAAACGAACCCATTTTAGAAGGATGCAAAAATGCAAAACGAACCCAATTCCACATTTTCAGGTCCAATAACCTTTTTTCTATGTTTCAAAAAGTGCGAAAGATTAAAAAGAAATTTACAGAATTATACAATACAGGCCCAAAAATATCTTGTATTATGGATAAAATCAACAGGCTATCGGTACAACACCTATGTCGTAACCGGGCTTGGCGATGTTTTTCGTCTCCTGAACATTTTGCCATCAAAACACTTACAAAAATATCGGGGGGATTTTGTCGTAAATATAGGGTTTCTTGTTGAGCTGGCCGCGCAGGTCTGCCTGGATATCGCGCATAATCCGTGTCAATTCGGCGGCAAACTGCTCATCCGAAAGCATCTTGATATGTTCGGTCGAGATGGGATCGCCATACATCACGCCGACCTTGCCGAAGAGTTTGGGGTATTTTTGGGTTCGCGGCCAGGCCTCAAAGATGCCGTCGATGACGACCGGCACAATAGTCGCTCCGGTACGCCGGCTGATAAGTCCAAAGCCGGGCTTGATGACGCCGATTCTGCCGTCGGCGGTACGAGTGCCTTCGGGGTAAAGACAAACCGCCTTGTTTTGTTTGAGGACTTCGATAATGGTTTTCATTGCGGCGATGTCGGGCTGTCCGCGCCGAATGGAGATGACATAAAATGTGCGGATAATCCGCCCCCAGAAACGAACATCCAGCAGGGTATCGCGCGGGACGAAATAAAACGGCCGCCAGACCCAGTTCTGACTGAACATCGGGTCAAAGAAACTCTGGTGGTTGCTGACAACCAGCACGGGGCCTTGTTTGGGAACGGCACTGCGATTATAGACCTTGACGCGGTACAGCAGCGATACGACGCCGACCGATAGGGTTCGGCAGAATAAATACCACAGCCATTTTGGGATGCTGTCGTGCAGTTCAGTTCGCAGAGTGGATTTTTGTTCGGACATAGGCTTCGAGGGTCTCAATAACCTGTTGAACGGTGATAGAGGTTGTATCGACAATCAAACAATCGGGCGCGGGTTTCAGCGGACCGACGGTGCGGCTGCAATCGGATTCATCGCGGCTCTGCTGGTCGCATAAAACCTGCTCCAGCGTGCTATCTTTGCCGGCAGCGACCAGATCGCTGTGCCGGCGGCGCGCCCGTTCGGCAGGGTCGGCAACCAAAAAGAGTTTGACCGCCGCATCCGGAAAAACGACCGTTCCCTGGTCGCGTCCTTCTGTAACAATGCGGGGGTATTGTGCGGCAAATGCCCGCTGCATCTGCACCAACTGCTCGCGCAGCAGCGCCGCAGCGGCAATTGGTTTGACTCGGGCGGTGATATCGGGGTCGCGGATGTCGGCTGTGCAGTCCTGGCCGTCGATGAACACACGCATTGCATCTGCCTGAGCGTGAAATTCAAACCGGCGCTGCCGCATCATCGCCAGCACCGCCGCAGTATCGGCAGGGTCAATCTTCCGCCGCACGGCGGCCAGTGTAACCGCGCGGTACATCGCGCCGGTGTCGAGAAACACCGCATCCAAGCGGTTTGCCAGAAGCCGGGCAATCGTACTTTTGCCGACGCCGGCAGGCCCATCGATTGTGATTACAAAAGCGGTCATCGTATAGACACCCGATTCCGGACTGATGTATTTAGCGGTCCCACTTGAACATGGGTTTTGGTTTTTTCTTTTTGACTTTGCCCAGCTTGGCGGTCGTCGGAATCGTGCCGGCTTCTTCCTGTTCCTGCTTTTCTTTGAGATGCTTGCGGATGACCCACTGCTCGACAACGCCGGCGGCCATACTGGACATAATATAGAGATTCACGCCGGATGGGCCGTTATACAGCATAATCGGAAACAGCACCGGAAACATAATCGCCATCATCTTCTGCTGCTGTGCCATTTCCGGGCTGGCCGTCGCCGAAGGCTGCGAGGTGGGCGTCAACTTCATTTGCAGGTACATCACAACGCCCATCAGCAGCGGCAGCAGGTTCAGTGAGCCGATATCCCCCAGCAGCGGAATCGCCACGGGCCCAAACCGAAACAGGGCGTCCGGCGCCGACAGGTCGGTAATCCAGAACGGCATAAAACCCTGTCCGCGAAGGTCAATGCTGACGCTGACAGCCGTCCACAGGGCAATCCAGATGGGCATCTGCAAAAACATCGGCAGCATACTCATCACCGGCGTAATGCCCTGTTCGCGATAGATTGCCATCGTCTGTTTCTGCATTTCCGCTTTGTTGTCGGCATACTTGCGCTGGACTTCCTGGATACGCGGTCCGAGTTTCTGCATCCGCATCATCTGCACCTGACTGCTCTTGGTCAGCGGGTGCAGCAGCAGCCGCACCACGCAAACCAGAATCATAATGACGATGCCGTAGTTGCCCAGCGGACCCATCAGGTTGTACATCGTATTCATCAGCCAGACGATGCCGAACGCCATCGGACTGATGACCCCGGCCGGACAGCAGCAGGACTGCATATCAATTGTCTGAAAATATGCCAGACGGTTATAGGTTGGATTGTCTTCAAATGTGCGTTTGTCTTTGGGTCCCAGATAAAGCTGCATTGCAAAGGTTTTGGCGGCAAGCGGTGAACCTTTGGCGTCCAGTTCAATCGTCTGGCTTCGCATCGCAAAGGAACAAAAGCCCTTTTTGGTTTCATCCGTGCCGAAATAGCGTGTGGATTCCAGTGATGCCCATGCGGGCGTATCGTCGCCGGCGGGTACCGGACGCAGGATAGCGGCAAAGTATTTATTGGTAATTGCCGCCCAGATAAAGGAAGCTGTCGCCTTGTCGTGCATCAGCGTCAGCGGTTTGCCCTTTTGGATATTTTTATAAATTTTGCCTGCATCCTGAAGGCGCGTCTCGACGGATTGATTTTCCAGCATAAACGCCGCAATGAGTTTGGGAATATCCTGCGAGACGGTTTTGCCCCTGACGACCATGCCTTCCTGAGCGATGCCCACCGCTCCGCCGAACCGTAGTTGGGCTTGCAGTTGATTGTCGGTTAAATTTTCCACCGCGATTTGACAGTCAAGGTCATAGCTGCCAGGCTGCACCGTGTAGGTGCGGGTAATGCGAATCATCGGCTCAATTAGTTTGCCATCCTCGACCTTACCCAGTTGAGCGGCAAAGATCGCCTGATTGGCATTCCTGCCGGGCAGCACTTCCCATTGCAGTTTGTCGAGAGGAAAGGCCAGCTCGGCAAACGGCTGTCCCTTGGGCGCCAGATAGAGTGCCTCGGCGGCACAGGAATACACCGGCTTGCCGGAGATGACCGGATTGATAATCCGCAGTGGTTTGGGCGACTTAGGGTCGCGGTCGGAAAACTCACTCAACTGCGCCGAAGAAATCGCCGCTCCCTGCGTGGTCAATTCGACCTTGAATTTGAATTTTGTGATATCATCCGTGCGATTGATGTCAGGATATACTTCGCCCAGAACGACGGTTTGCGACGAGGCGCTGACTGCCGCGACCATCAGCGGTTCGGCGGCGGCCTGCATTTCCGATTCAGCGGCGGGCTGAGCGGCGCTGTTTTCCGTCGGCTCCGCCTGCTGCGCGGAAGCCGCCAACGGAATCAGCGGGGCTTTGGAATTATTGGCGTCAAACAAACCGCTGTCCCAAATCAACACTCCGCAGGCAACTACAAATGATACGATGATGAATTTTACAAACATACCCAGTTTCATTCTATTTTTGTTCCTTACTGACTGATTCGATGTTCATTTTATTCTGCGAAATGCCGTTATTTCTTCAACGATGAAGTTTGCCGTTTGTACGCCGCTTTAATTTTCTTGAGCAACTGATTGGGTTTTACCTCATATCGCCTAAACTCTTCGAGGTTGTCCTGTTTCAGATGAATCTGCCCCTCTCCTGTATTTCCTCTATGCTGACCTTTTGAATAATGCTTGTTGGATTCCACCTCTTTTGAAGCCAAAACCCAGTACCTAATAACATCTCGCCAAACACCTATCCAAATAAATACATCACAGCATCCGGGTTTGACCTGCTGAAAATTCATATCAAACGGCTTTTTTGATTCCCATGCCAGCGCCTTGACATACAAGGGTTCCTGGCTTTCAAAATCCACCGCACGCGACGCTTTCACCTCAATCCGAATTACATTCTTGTCAGACAATGAATATAAAAAATCATACTGGCCAGAGTAATTTTTATCCAGTTTTTTAGTTGGCTTGACTAATTGCGGAACCAGCTCTTTGAGGTGTCCCTGCGCCCATTGCTCGCCAAATCCGCGCGGCGCCGAAATTTCAAAAATATAGAGAAACAGATTGCGGGAAATGTACTCATCTCTGATTTCCAGATAACCGTTCAGCGTCAGCTTGCCCAGCCCCAATAAGCTCGAAATGATGTATTCATATTCATTGAATGGATAGACAGAGATTAAATCATCCAACCGGCTTTTCAGTTGCCTTTTTCTTTCAGCAGAAAGCGATTCGATTATCTGTTCAAGTTTTAATTTCAGAATTTGCATTTAATTGATTGCGTTCCTTATATAGTCAATCTCGTTTGTCGACAGCCCGTATAGACGCATAATGTAATTGTCCAGCGCCTCAACATCGCCCTGTTTTTTTATGATTTTGTCCACCCTGTTGACAATTTCATCCATCTCCTTTTTGCCCCAGAGCGGCAAAGGCAATTGTTCAATATGACTGCGTAAAACCTTGATGCTTGAAAATTTCTTTTGAAAGAGAAATTGATACAAGGAAGAATTAAACAACGCTGCAATAACCTTGATTGGATAATTACGAACCATAGGTATTACGATATTGGCGCTGTTCAGCGTTAATTTTTGCCTGTCGTCGTACGCAAAAACAAGCCCCTTCGAGATAAACCGGTAAATCAGTTTCTCCCTGCTACGGTATTTTTCAATGGGAGCGACCTGCTGAAAAGATTCGGGCACAAACCGAATATAACTGGTTGGGTTCTTCAATGCAAACGGGGCGACATCTTTGCCCTTATAAACTTCTTCGAATCCAGCTCTGGGCGTATTGATTACATATTTTTCGTTATCTCCTGTAACAATCCCCAGCGCCCATTCCGCATTTCTTTCCAATGTTGTGTGCGGGCATTCATATATTCTTGAAATGATTTCCGAATCCGCATTATTGACATGTATGTCAAAGATGAAGTCCGGATTCGCCTTCCATCGGAGCGGATTGATACGACAAATGCATTCGTCCCTGCAAATTTCCGTATCACCCCCGGCGGCTTGTCCCTTTTTTAAATCCAACCGAATAACAGACGTAAATACGTTTTTAAAGACACGGTTGAGATAGACTATTTTTTCAACATGCGTATTTTTCAGGATTAGGTCTCTGATATCCCTGTGGGTTTTTACATTCAATATGGATTCCGGCAGAATAAAAGAGGCAATTCCTCCGTCTTTAAGCAAAGCGATTCCTTTTTTTAAAAAATAGGAAAAGGATTCCAGTGAGGATATTTCGGGATAGTCAGTACGCAGTTTTTTGAGAATGTCTTTTGGAAAATGAACACCCCACGGCGGATTGGTTGCGATCACATCGAACTCTTTTATTGTTTCATCGTTGGCGTTGAATAAATCATAGCCGCCGATATCCAAGAGAGCGTTTTTGCAGGTAATTTTGGGGACAAAGCGATGATTTTTATACTTTATCAAAAGATTCAGGCGGGCGATTCTGACCGCAATTGGGTCTATGTCTACGCCGTAGATATTCGACGGATTTTCAATGGTTTCTGAAAATGCCAGCAAAAACTGTCCCGTTCCGCAACAGGGATCAAGAACTTTTGAATCTCTTTTTACATGGTCGCGAACAATTTCATCCACGATATAAGATGGCGTATAATAAGAACCGTTTTGAGATTTTTTTCCCTCTACCTGTAGAGACTGATATAGACATCCAAGAATGTCCCGCTGTTCAGGGAGAGGACATTCAAGTAAAAAAGTGTGAGATTCTTTTATTCTTTCCAATGGTGTGCCAGAGAGCCAGGATTGCATCTCTGTTTGTAACTGGTCGTTTGAAATAAACAACGGTTTTCGCTCAACCAGGTCGTCAATGCTTATGTGAAACAAAAGGCTCTCTTTTTTCAATACATTAAGACTGACCAGTAAAAGTATAACAGACAAATCGAGAGGGTTATCCTTTATAAAATGGATAATTTCATTCCAGCAAGCCAAATTTTTCTTATCAGCCAGGTATTCATTCGGCACAAATGCTCGGTTGGCTGTCGTCTTATTTGCCCTTTTGTTAAGCCTTCCAATATCGCCGCTGGCGATTTTCATCTTTATAGATTTTACTTCATTTAAGCAAAAGAAATCGTTGGCATCCTTATCAATAGTACGCAACCGACCGCATTTGACCCAGTTCCTGACCGTTGCGGTCGATATTCCCAAAAAAGCGGCCGCGTTTTCAAGATTGAGAGTTGTATTGTTTATGGTTGTATTATATGCCATACATTTCTCTATCGCCCGTCGGCCAGTCGATCGCCCTCAAAATTATCCAGTTCCTCGATGGCGTAGATTTTGGCAGCGGTTGCCTTGTAGTCGTATTCCAGACGGACAAAATTGACCTCATTGCCTTCAATAAAGACATAACTGGTGCGGCTGTCGCGGTCTCTTGGCTGGCCGACCGAGCCGACATTGATAATGGCTTTTTCGTCGGGGATAATTGGATATTTCCAGCCCAGTTCGTCCGGCGGATAAAAATCCGGTTCGCTGAGGAAAACGCCCGGCAGATGGGTATGCCCGACAAAACATATATGCTTGACCTTGTCGAACAGCGCCCCGACTTTGCCGGTGGTGGTATAGACATCGTCGGGGAAGATATATTCGTTGATGGGACGCCGAGGCGAAGCGTGAACAAAATCCAATTGGGCTTCAACGCCATCCAATTTGGTATTCAATGTCCAGCGCATCTTCTGCTGTCCGAGATACTTCCAGCGTTTTTCGGCCTTTTCCCTGTCCGGCTCGTCTTCCAGTACCTTGCGCGTCCAATAGGTCGCCGCCTCGGCGCCGCTGTTGAAATTGGTCGGCTCAAACAGCACCGCATAGTCATGGTTGCCCATCACGCAGTTTTCTGTTTTTTCTATGACCAAGTCCAGACATTCTTTGGGATTGGCGGCATAGCCGACAATATCACCCAAACAATAGATTTTCTGAATGCCCCGCTGCTCGATGTCCTTAAGGACTGTCGTCAGGGCTTCCAGATTCGAATGTATATCACTGATTATCGCAAATTTTTCCGACATTGATTATTCCAATAAAATAGCACCTCCTTATACCACACATCCAAGGGAATATCCAGTCCAATGCCCAACAAATCGTGGCGGAAATTTCTGGATATTTACGACCTGTTTTTTATCGCATGCAGCAGGCAATTCATTCCGGCCGGGCTGATATGGTATTTCTTATGATATTTGACAATTGCGGATGAAATTATGCCGGCCGTCCCCGCTGGGCAAAGAAGCTCCAAGCCATCGCCTTTTGTCCAACTTCCCCGAATCACGATAAAGTTCATCAGGAATACGGAAACTGGCATCGTGCCAAATTCTTCCAAATCGTCTATTTCAAACGGCAAAACGCCTTGCATCGCATCCACTGCCTGGGGTCCATACAGCCCAAGCATCACCATTTTTGCACTCAAATCGACTATTTGGACATTGTAGGAGTTCTTTATTTTGATTTGGTCAAGTTTGGCGATGATGTCCTGATGTTTTGACGGCATTGTCAAAATGATAAAATCGTCGCCAAGGCAAGCAATTCGAATTGGACAATCCGTATCTGTCTTTGCCCACATCCATTGCTGACGGGTGTTAATCTGGGTAATATCGAATCCGGCAGCCGTTATCACCTCGGCGGCATCATCGCCCTTGACAGAGATTCGCCCAAAGGCGCATAAGTCAAATGCCGCACAATGTTTAGCCAACGCATCGTGTTCTTTTTGGGGATGCCCGAAGTCGGCCGGCAACCGCCAGCCGTCATAGTCGGCAAAATTTGCCCCCAATTGCTTGAAAAGGTCTTCAAATGGACTGGTTTTCAGCATAATATTCCTTGATAGTAAACCGTTCTCACAAAAGGGCGTACTAAAAGGGCGTACCATACCAGAAAAAG
This sequence comes from uncultured Pirellulales bacterium, assembly GCA_964537635.1. GTDB lineage: Bacteria > Planctomycetota > Phycisphaerae > Sedimentisphaerales > Anaerohalosphaeraceae > Anaeroglomus. The sequence continues at coordinate 27,291 of CAZICJ010000004.1, read as the reverse complement.
CCCTTTGCGCCAAATGAAACCCTTGATTTTACTGTCAAGAGTTCAAAAAAGGGCTTTGGCAGGAAGGCTTCGGGCTGATATAATACCATCGCCGCATAGAAACTCTGGCGGCCTTATATTAATAGGAGACATTCATTGGTACAGATGACACTGCTTCAGACACAGGGTCTGGTAAAAAAATACTCCGGACGCACGGTGGTCAACCAGGTCAATATCACGGTCGGTCAGCGCAGTATTGTCGGCCTGCTGGGGCGCAACGGCGCCGGCAAGACGACAACCTTTCGGATGGCCGTCGGGATGATTGTGCCGGATGAAGGCACGGTTATCTTTGAAGGCACGGATATCACCCGGCTGCCGATGTATAAACGCGCCCGGCTGGGGATGGGGTATTTATCGCAGGAGCCCAGCGTCTTTCAGCGGTTGACGGTGCGGGACAATCTGCTGGCCATTCTGGAAACGATGCGCCTGACATCCGCCCAGCGCAAACAACGCGCCGATGAATTGGTTGAGCGGTTCGGCCTGACCGAAGTGGTCAAGAGTCAGGCGCGGTTTTTGTCCGGCGGTGAACGGCGAAAACTGGAAATCGCCCGTGCGATGGTTACCAATCCATCCCTGATTCTGCTCGATGAGCCGTTTAGCGGGGTGGACCCGATTGCGGTGGAGGAATTGCAGGGCGAGATTCGCCGGTTGGTCGCCAGCGGCGTGAGCATTCTGATTACCGACCACAATGTCGAGCGGACACTGGAAGTGGCCGACAAGGCCTATATTATCGACCACGGCAAAGTGATTGCCGAAGGCTCGCCGCGCGATATCATCCAGAACGAACGGGTGCAAAAGAGCTATCTGGGCAGCATCTTTAAGGGCGATGAGTTCGACGACTAATACACTGGAACTGAAAAAATAATTTATGGGCAACGATTATACCACATGCAAAATCACCCGGTTTCCGGAACCGGTGCTGGGCAAGACGGCCAAAGAAATCACTGTCTTTGACGCATCCTTACGGGCGCTGGTCGAACGGATGAAAGACATTATGGTTGAACAGAAGGGCATCGGCCTTGCGGGTCCGCAGGCGGGGGTCGATCTGCAAATCTTTGTCGTATCGCTGGACGGCACCAAAGAAGGCGCGACCGTCTATATCAATCCGAAAATCGAATTGTCCGGCCCACTGGACGAAAACGAGGAAGGCTGCCTGTCGATACCCGGCATCTATGCGAAAATCAAACGTTATGCCTGCTGCACAGTTCATGCGGTGGATTTGGACGGCAATCCCTTTACGGAAACCGGCCACGGTCTGCTGGCAAGGGCATTTCAGCATGAGTACGACCACTTGCAGGGCATACTGATAAAAGACCGGATGACGCAGGCGGCCAAACTCCGCGCCCGCCGCCGGCTCGGTCAGCTTCAAGAAGAATACGACAATAAGAACGCCGATTCCTGAGACCCCTTGTTATGCGCATTGTCTATTTTGGTTCATCTTCATTCGGCATTCCGTGTCTGGAGGCAATTGCCGCCAGCGGACACGAATTGGCGGCGGTTTTTACGCAGCCCGCTCGGCCGGCCGGCCGACATCGCCAACTGAAAGCCACCGATGTCGCCATCTGGTGTCGGGAGCACAATATCCCCTGTATCGAATCCGACAACATCAACGAGCCGTCCGCGGTACAGCAAGTCAAGGCGTATGGCGGCGACCTGTTAGTTGTCATTGCCTTTGGTCAGAAAATTTCCCAGCCGCTGGTGCAGTCATTTTCCCACGGTGCAATCAATGTACACGGGTCGTTATTGCCCAGGTATCGCGGGGCAGCGCCGATTCACTGGGCGATTATTAACGGCGAGAGCCGCACGGGCGTCAGCGTTATTACGCTTGCCGACCGGATGGACGCCGGCCTGATACTCGGACAGGCACAGACGGCCATCGAGCCGGAGGATAATTTTCAGACAGTGCATGACCGGCTGTCGCAGCTTTCGGCGCCCTTATTGATAGAGACCATCGGCCAAATTGACTGCGACGCCGCACACTATCTGCCGCAGGATGAATCGCTGGTAACCAAAGCCCCCAAGCTCAAAAAAGAACATGGCTTTATCGACTGGAGCCGGCCGGCGGCGGCGATTGCCAATCAGATTCGCGGCTTGTGGCCCTGGCCGGGAACGCAGGCGGTCTATGTGTCGGCAAAGACGGGTAAATCCTGGCAGGTGAGCATTGCCGACGCCTATGCGGTGGAGTTGGATAAACACCAGCCCGCCATGCACGGCATCCTTGATGACCAACTGCGAATTATCTGCGGACAGGGAAAGCTGGAAATCAAAAGCATCAAGCCCGCCGGCTCAGGACGGATGGATTTTGCCGCATTTATCAACGGCAGACAAGGCTGTCCGGGCGACTTGTTTTTGTCGATTGATATGGTCCGCCGGCAGTTTGCGTGAATTCTGAAGGCCGGGTCATTTTTTCAGGATGTTGGTTTTGATCCAGCCCCAGTTCATGAGGATATGCACTATCACCGCCAGAATCAGCGTCCTGCCCACCCATGCGTGCACCGGAAAAAACAGCTTGCCGGGAATCATCGGCCTGAAAAAAACTGTGCCGACCTGCAGAAAAAATATGACGGCAAGAATGATATTGAGCCATTTGAGGAAAAACAATTTTTTCATTGGAGCCTCCTGTTCTTATTACTATTGAATCCGAACCGCCTGTTCATTGCGTATTCAACGCCGACTTCAAGTCCCTGTATTGATAGGGCAGGTTTTGCGTTTGACAAATCCGTTTCATGCAGGAAAGTATCTCCTCGCTCAGGCGGCTTTGCAAGTCCGCATCGCCGGTACAGTTGAAAATCCGGCAGCCCGCAAACCGCCACGCATAGACCGAACATTTGCCTTCAACTCGCCAGGGACAGACGCCGCCGGTCATCGGACGCGGAGGGATGCCGTTTTCAGCCAGCCGGGTCTTGAAATACAGCAGTTCCGGTGTTGTGAGATAGAGCCGATGGCCGAAAGCGTCGAAATCGCAGCATTGCCCGCAGGCGTTGCAGTGCGGGTTTGCCGAGTCAAGCTGCGATTGAAGACGCCGATATGCATCCTCAACATCATCGACTATTTTACACAGGGACTCATCCATTTATTTTTCCCGCCGTACGCTGCGGCCCCAGACAACGATTGCCGGTATTGATTATTGCGGACCGCGGTCCACTAATTTTTTCATCAGTATCCAGGTACCCCAGCCAATCGCAAGCATCGCGACACAAAACAGAATATACGGCATCTGCCAGCCGAACTTCTGCGTCATCATGCTCCATTCGGACATACCCAGAATGCCGGCAATCAGATTTAACGGCAGAAACACGATATTAATCAGGGTCAGATTTTTGAGCAGAACACTCATATTGTTGTTGACGATGGTGCCGCGAGCGTCCATCAGGCCGCTGAGAACCGAACTGAAGATATTGGCCTGGCGGGCGGCTTGTGTATTTTCCAGAATGATATCGTCCAGCAGCGCAAGATGATTGGCGTCGAAACCATATTGGCCGCCAATATGGCGCAGCCTTGCCAGAACGGCAGCATTCCCCTCGATAGCGTCGATATAATAGACAAGGCTCTCGCTCAAACTGAACATTTGAATCAGATGCCGATTTTCCATCGACACGGTAATCTTCTTTTCCAATTCGACGCTGATTTGCTTAATCGCCTTGAGGTGGCCGACAAAATGACGGACAGAACACAGCAGAAACGCCAGCAGTACATCTTTGACGTCGCCGACATTTCTAAACTCACGGTCCTTGAAATATAAATTGGCAGGCGGCTCGATCAGGGCAAGATTGTCCTGAAATATCGCCAGCCCCGATACCTTGACGCCCAGTTCAATGACATTGGTAATCAGGGCTTTTTCCGGGAATTTCCAAATCGCCAGCAGCCGCCCGCCGGCGACGTCCAGACGCGGCACTTCATCCGGGTCAAAGATAGACGCCATATCATATTCATCCAGATGGAACTGCTCCTGAAGAAGGGTTCGCTCCTTCTCATCCGGACCGGCGGCGACAAGAATAGCCCCGACATCCTGGCTGGATTCGATCAGCCCTTTTCCTGCAACATGATATCGTTTAATCATCTCGTTTCATCCTTTTGGCCCAAATTATCCTTGCCAAATACATCCAGACATCCATTACCAACACCATTCTACTCCCACCAGGTTTTTTGATTGCGTGCAGCTTCAATCTGCTCGGCGGTAAATTCAGGCCCGCGGTTAATGCCGGGGCATCGCACGGCCGCCTGGTTCCAGTCGTCCGGGCTGGCGATATTGCCGCTCCAGAACGGCCAGGTGCGGCACTGATTGGGTCGAACAGGATAGACCGCACAGCCGCGTTTGCCGTCAGCGGATGTTTGCAGAAAAATACAGTCATTGGTGCTGGGGTCTTCGATAATGCTGGTACGAAGGCCCGCGCGTTTGAGATACTGGCGGCGCAGGTCTTTTTCGCTCAGGTTCAAAAAGCGCGCCAGCCGCTCAATTTCCGGCGGCGTAATCCAAATATAGCCTTCTGCGGGTCCGGCGCAGCAGTTGCCGCAGCCCAGACACTCAAAATGCAATCCGCCTCTGTACCATTTATTGTTCATTGCACCCATTTTCACGCTGTCGTTTGACAAATCCACTCAACAGAAAAAACCCGCCGGAAAAATACAGCCGACGGGTTTTGTGTGTCTTTTCACAAAAGCCTAAACTCACAGCTTGACGACCTTGCCGTCAGCATCGGTAAATTTGCCCATCAGAATCATAATCGCATCAACCAACGGCCAGATACCGAAGACTCCGAAAAACAAAACAATCGTCAGGATTCCTGTACCGGCTTTGCCGACATAAAATCGGTGAACCCCAAAGCAGCCCAAAAACAACGCCAGAAGCAAACATACTACTCCATTTTTGTTCGAAACCGCACCCGTAGTTTCTTGTACCATAAGACCTCCCTGTTAAAAAATGTTTGGTTCAATGATCTGTGCCGGCAACGTCTAATCCACCGCGACGACCTGCTTAACTTCAGCCAACTTTTGTTTGAGAACCCGTTCGACGCCCATCTTGAGCGTCATTTTGGCGCCGGGACAGCCGCGGCAGGCGCCTTGAAGGCGTACGCGCACCGTATTGTCCGGATCGACGCCGACAAACTCAATATCACCGCCGTCGTTTTGCAGCATCGGACGAATCGAATCAATAACCTCGGTTACCTTGTCGGCAAACGATTTGGAACAACCGCAATTTTCACACATTGGATATCTCCTATAAAATTTCCGGATTTCAGACCGGATTATATCTTAACAACCCGTAATTGACAATCAAAAAACCGACTGTCTTTTTTACGCTGCGTGTTGGCGACATGTTCTATCGCCTTTTTGCATTTACTGGCCGTTTGAGTCCTGTTTAGAGAAATGGCTTTGCAGTTTTTTTTCAATCGGTGACATGCCGGCCAGCACAATGATTGCAATCACGATAGTAGTTGTCGCTATTCCGTATAACCCCAGACCGCAGGCAACCCCGACAGCGGTTACCAGCCAAATCGTCGCAGCGGTCGTAATCCCGTGAATATCCATTCCCTGATGAATCATCACGCCGGCGCCAAGAAAACCAACGCCGGTGGCAATCCCCTGTATGACACGGGTCAATGAATCCGATGTAACGCCCGTTTCTTTGGCAAGCAGTGTGAACAGAGCCGCTCCCATGCAAATCAGCATATTGGTTCGCAAGCCCGCTGCCTTGCGCCGCAACTGCCGTTCCAGTCCGACCGCACCCCCCAGCAGCGCGGCAATCAGAATCGGCAGAATAGGCGCCGTTTGCAGCCACACCCAAAGCCGGTCCAATAATTCCATATAGCAGCACATGATTATTTCCTATCCTATAACCTATATCGGCGCCGAATTTTCCAGCCGTGCGGTTTTCTGCGACAACTCCGGCAGCAGCTCCGGATGGTCTGCCTGCTCCAATGTCTGGCGGATAAACTCTTTCCAATGCGGCAGGCGGTGTGTGCGGCGCTGTAGGATGATATTGCGCAGCGTTTTATAACTCATACACCACATTCGCGTCTGTAAAAACCCTTCCGGCAGGCGTTTTTTGACGGCAATTAAGTCATTGCTTTTTGCTGCCTCATAGATCCAGCGCAGCGTCTCGGTCGAGCAACTGTCCGGTTCAAAGTTTTCGGTCAAAAATCGCTCCACCGATTTGGCGTTTTCCATATCCACCTGCAGCAACTCTCCGGTCAACGTGTGCATCGTGCTTTCGGATTGCTTGGTGGACAGACGAAACGTATCGGCCTCCTGCCAGAAATACCGCGGGCCGCGCACATCCAGCCACAGGATGATGCTTTCCAGAAATTTGTTATGCCCGCCGTCTCTGTCGGCCAGTTTGGCGGCGACGACGGACATTTTGTCCGGCGACTGCTTTTTGTTATGCGCCAGACCTGCCAGCGCCGGCCCGTATCCAGCCTCCTGCACTTTCTTAACGGTTAGCACAATCTGACTCATCAATTATTCCTCATCTTCATCGTCTGCCTCGACGGAACTGTCGGCGGCGGTTAAGTCCTGATAGCCGGCCACTTCATCGGCAAGCATATTTTTGCGCATTTGTTCATATTCATCGGCGGTAATGGTTACTTCACGCGCCTGAGAGCCTTTATAGTCTCCCAGAATACCTGCCGTCGCCATCATTTCAATCATGCGGCTGGCGCGGGCGTAGCCGATGGATAATTTCCGCTGCAGCAGCGACACGCTGCCGCGTTTGGTTTCCAGCACAATCCGCACCGCATCATCGAACAGGTCATCCTTGCTGCCTTCGGTCAAATCCACCCGATTGAGCTGCATCAGGTCAGGGTGGAACTGCGGCTGGGCAACCTCTTTGAGGAACTTGACGACATTACGGATTTCATCATCATCCAGATACGCCCCCTGTGAGCGCATCAGGTCGCCGGTACCGGGTCTGAGAAACAGCATATCGCCCTGTCCCAGCAGCGTCTCGGCGCCGTTCTGGTCGAGGATAATCCGGCTGTCCATACGGGCAGCTACGCGAAAACCAATGCGGCACGGCATATTGGCTTTAATCAGACCTGTTACCACTGTCGCCTGCGGACGCTGGGTTGCGACAATCAGGTGAATGCCGACGGCGCGGCTCTTTTGGGCGATACGGACGATATACGCTTCCACTTCTTTGGCGCTGGTCATCATCAAATCCGCCAACTCGTCAATCACAATGACAATATGCGGCAATTTTTTGGGTATCTTGGCCTCTTCTTCGGGCGTGGCCGGACTGAACGCTTCTATCAATTGTTCCGGCGTCAGCAGATTGTACGAGGCGATATTGCGCACTTTGGCTTCGGCCAGCAATTCATACCGCTCATCCATCGTCGTCGTCGCCCATTCGAGAATCTGCTCGGCGCGCTTGACTTCGGTGATTGGCGGGCACATCAAGTGCGGTATCATATCAAAGGCGGCCATTTCGACCATCTTGGGGTCCACCAAAATCATCTTGACCTCATCGGGTCTCCGAGTCAGCATCACACTGGTAATAATCGTGTTGATACAGACGCTTTTGCCCGAACCGGTCGTACCGGCAATCAGCAAATGCGGCATCGCCGCCAAATCCGACACCAGCGCCTCGCCGGATGAACTCTTGCCCAAAAACAGCGGGATGTGCATCCGCCCGATTTTGCTGCCGCCGCGCATGATCAGGTCTTTGAGCCGAACCGTTTCCCGCTGGCTGTTGGGAACTTCGATGCCGATGGTGTGTTTGCCCGGCAGCGGTGCAACCACGCGGACGCTTCCCGAACTGAGCGCCCGTGCCATATCATTGGCCAGCGCCGAAATCTGGCTGACCTTGATGCCCGGCGCCAATTCCAATTCATACATGGTAATTGCCGGTCCCGGTTCGGCGGCGACAACATTGGCATTAACGCCGAATTCTTTAAGCAGACCTTCTAGGACATGCGCTTTTTCCTCAACCATTTTGGTCTGAATCGCCGCAAATCCCTGCTCCGGGTCTTTGAGTAAATCCAGCGGCGGAAGCTGATAATCATCATACGTCGCCGGCACATATTCTTTTTCCTTGACCGGCGGACGCGGGGCGGGCTTAATCTTGACCGGCTTGGGTTCTTCCGGCTGCGATTGTGCGGTTTCAGCCGGCTCATCAGCAGGCGGCATTTCGGGCTCGGCTTGTACTGATGACTCCGAAGCCTCTTGCTGGGTGGCATTTTCCGCGATCGTCGAAGGCTGGGTAATTTTAATCGGCTTGACAACCGGCTCCTTGAGCGGCGTCTTGCGTTCAGGCAATGTGATATCCCGCAGCGACCCATCGCCGCGCGATTTCTGTTTTTGGCTCAGCCGCGTCCAGATATCGCCAAGCACATGGGAATGTTCCCGGGCGGCATTCCATGCGGGACCGGCCAGGCCGAAGAATTTCAGAACGCTAAAGCCCACCGCCCGCATGACCGCCGACATCAGCTCGCTGGCAAGCAATTCCAGCCCGACAAACCAAGTACTGGCTAAGACAATCACCGTCCCCAGCAGCCCAAGATGCTGGCGCATGACGACGCCGGCAGCAATGCCCAAAATCCCGCCATTGCCCATCGGAAATTCCTGTCCGCTGCACTTAAACCCCCCGTCGGCCAGAGGGATCATCTTATAGTCGTACAACCCGCCCAGCAGGGTTCGATATATCATCCCATATTCCCTGCTGTTGTCGGGCCAGAGCAGATACCAGCAGGCCGACGCCGCCGTCATCAGCAGCAACGCCCCAATCAGACGAAATACCGGATGCACCACCTGCGCGCCGGACAAATGAGAAATAAACAGCCAAATCGCCGCAAACAGCCCAATCAGCACACCCGGCCCAATATAGTAATGCATATAATAAGCGCAAAACGCCCCCGCTGAACCGCACCAGTTGGCAACCGGCTCATTGTGCGGCCAGGCATACTCGCTGGGCGGGTCAGCGATATCAAAGCTGATGGCGCTGAAGAACAAAAAAACGCACACCGTCAGCAATATGCCTTCCACGGCAAAACGGTATAAATTCGCGTGCTTCACAACTTATCCTGTCATTCCAAGCCACGAAGGCTTTTATCGTCATTTTCAGTGTTATTAAACTGGTCTTGTTCTTATCGGCAAATGCGGCATTGCGGCTGTAAATTCATCCCCCCAAAAACATAGATTTTGCACTGCCGCCCGAAATCGCGGCAAATAGAACCATAAACGGCATTGTTATCGGGCGTAATACTTTTTGGCTTCTGTTTTTACCCGCCTGCCGTTGCCGAAGAAGATAAATCCCACCAGCACCAGTCCGCAGCCGGCAATCAGCAGCGCCTTGCGGTATTTGGGTTCTCGGCACCGTTGGAGCCAAGGCGGCATCGGTTCGGCCTGCTGCCTGCCATCGACCTGTTCAAGCACCTGCTGGACGGTTTTGGCCAATTTCGGGTTATAACTATTGGGGTACACCGTGTCCTCAGCCGTCGGCGCCTGCCCTAATGTGATTTGCTCCAGCCGGCCCAGAATATTGGGTTCCCGTTCGATCAGAGCAATCTGTGCCTGGTATTGACTAATCAGGCTTTTGAGCTTTTCATTGTCTTGGATGATTTTTTCCAATTGAGCCTGACTTTGATAATAATCCGTGATTTCCGGCTCGACCCGAAGCGCCAGCACAATCGCGCCGGCGCCGACTGCGAAAAACACGCAGAACAGCACAAATCGTAAAAATGTGAGCAGCGGATTCATGGATTAAAGAGGCTTTCCTGTCCGACTAATCCTATCTTTGCAGTCCAAAAATAAAAGCAGAGACGCCCAATGACGTCTCTGCCCAATTCTTTCGACAGGATTAGCCTTTGTACTTGAAGATTTCCCCGCCAAAGCGAGCGGCATTGCCGAGCTGTTCCTGAATTCGCAGGAGCTGATTGTACTTGCAGATGCGGTCGGTACGGCACGGAGCGCCGGTCTTAATCTGGCCAACGCCGGTGGCAACCGCCAAGTCAGCAATCGTGCTGTCTTCAGTTTCGCCGGAACGATGGCTCATAATCGCGGTATAGCCATGACGTGCGGCTAAGGCGATGGCTTCCAGCGTCTCGGTCAGGGTGCCAATCTGGTTGACCTTGATGAGAATGGAGTTGCCGCAGCCCTTTTCGATACCGGCGGCTAAGCGTTTGGTGTTGGTCACAAACAGGTCATCGCCGACGAGCTGACACTTGCTGCCCATAGCGTCAGTCATGGCTTTCCAGCCGTCCCAGTCATCTTCGGCAAGACCGTCTTCGATGCTGACGATGGGATATTTATCCGCCCATTTTGACCAGTGGGCAATCATATCCTTGGAGGAAACCTGATTTTTCGGGTCGGATTTGAAGAATTTGTACTTCTTGGACTCGGTGAACATCTCGGTCGATGCCGGATCCAGAGCGATGGCGATTTCCTTGCCGGCCTTGTAGCCTGCCTTTTTGATCGCTTCCATAATCACATCCAGCGCCTCGACATTGGATTTGAGCGACGGGGCAAAGCCGCCTTCATCGCCGACGGAGGTATTATAGCCCTTGGCTTTCAGCACGCCCTTGAGGGTGTGGAAAACTTCGGTTCCCATCTGCAATGCCGAAGGGAAATCCTTGGCGCCGATGGGCATAATCATAAATTCCTGGAAATCGACGTTGTTATCGGCGTGTTTGCCGCCGTTGAGGATATTCATCATCGGCACCGGCAGGATATTGGCATTGCAGCCGCCGATATAGCGGTACAGCGGCAGATCGACTGAAGATGCTGCGGCTTTGGCTGTGGCCAGCGAGACACCCAAAATGGCGTTGGCACCCAGTTTGGCCTTGTTCGGCGTACCGTCGATTTCGCACAGATAAGCATCCAGGTCTTCCTGTGCCATCGCATCCAACCCCAGCACCTCGGGGGCGATGACCTTATTGACGTTTTCGACCGCCTGCTGGACACCCTTGCCCATATAGCGTTTCTTTTTGGTGTCGCGAAGCTCGCAGGCCTCGTGAGCACCCGTGCTGGCGCCCGACGGCACCGCTGCCCGGCCAAATGACCCATCATCCAACAGGACATCGACTTCCACCGTCGGATTGCCCCGCGAATCCAGTATTTCCCGTGCTTTTACATCTACAATCGTCGTGAACATATCACTTTCCCTTTCCATTATAGGAGTATTTTGTCAGTACAGACCGATACACAGCACGACACAGTACCCCAAACCGCCCCCAGCGTCAAGATAAACATTTAGGAAAACGGCTTGAATTTCGCCCCGTATTGGTGCTATACTGTGCGGCATTAATACCAGAATCCAGGAGTATGCAAAATGAATTTCCAGATAGAACGCTTAAAACAATTGCCCCTGCAGCCTCAGATGCGATGGCAGGGCGGCATGTTTCGTATGCCCGCCTGGGTGCCAAATGAACAGCAAAAACTCTACCGTCCCTGGTCTGCGATATGGGTCAATGTGATGACACATAAAATGAGTGAACCCTCGATGGATTCACTGGAACACAAAAACCTTTCCGTCGCACTGGATGGTCTTATACAGTTTGCCTGTGATAAAAAATTGGCCGGCCATCGTCCGGGAACCATTGAAGTCAGCGATTCCGCGCTGGCCGACTATCTTCAGGGACAACTGGCAGATACCGGCATCACGGTTGTACATCGTGAAAAACTGTTCGGCTTTGATGAGATGTTTGCCGACCTCGCCAAACACTTGTCCGGCGGCAGGCTGCTGCCGGATGCGTTTTCGGCTAAGCATGTCACGCTGGATAGAATGCGAAGTTTTGCCGAAGCGGCTGCAGAGTTTTACGCCGCCCAACCCTGGCAGTATTTATGCGATATGGACTTAGTTCAGATTGAGTCGCCCTTTGTTGACCCGTTGCTGCGATACACAACGATCCTTGGCAACGGCGGTATGACATACGGTATCGCCTTTTACGATTCGGTCAAATTGTTTGAACAATTCGCCGCGGGCAGCGGCAGTGATGCCGTTAAAAACATTTCCTATTGGACGCTGTTTTTCGGCGGGATTGAAGAGCTGCCCTTCGGCGACGCCGACCTGTGGGAAGATAACCAGTTGCCCGTCGCATCCGACCAGGCATATCCGCTGGCGATGTGTTATAAACCGAAGGGCAAATTTTGCCGGCCCGGGGTGGATATTTTAGCGTTTATGGAGGGACTCCTGCGGGCATTTGCACAGACCACCGAAGCTGAAATCGACAGCGGCAGATGGCAAAAGACCGTCCGCACCTTCGATGAGGAGATGACCTTTACGCTGGCGCTGCCCGAACTGCTCAAGTCCGTCGAGGACATACGAAAACAAAATGCCAAGTCGGGACGAATTCCGGACCGGCGGGCAATGGAAAAAATCAATCTGGATATCCAGCGTCTTCTGGACGGTCATGATTTTAAAGACACAAAACAAATGCAGGATTTTCTCAATGCCAATATTGTGGGAAAACCTGTTCCGCCGCAGCATCCGGTAACTGCATTTGAGCAGGCACAGGATATCTGCTATGAGGCGTTTGAGGCCAGAGGACGCAAGCAAATCCAGCTTGCCAAAAAGGCATTGGAAATCTGTCCGGATTGCGTGGATGCGTATGTGATTTTGGCCGAGTCCCGTTCCAATCCTCAGGATGCGTGTGACCTGTATGCCGAAGGAGTTGCGGCGGGAGAACGAACCCTTGGCAAGCAATTCTTTAAAGAAGAGGCCGGCCATTTCTGGGGCATCATCCAGACACGGCCTTATATGCGCGCACGGCTGGGGCTGGCCGAAAGCCTTGAAAAAATGGGACGCATCGACGAGGCGATTGAACACTATCGGGACATGCTGCGGCTCAACCCCAACGACAATCAGGGCGTGCGGGAAAGTCTTTTAGCGTGTCTATTGACAACAAAACGAACACAGGAAGCCGACGCCCTGCTCAAACGATACAAAGAAGATGGGACGGCAATGTGGAATTACGGCAGAGCCCTATCGACCTTTATCCAAAAGGGCGACACACCGACTGCCCGCAGGCATTTGGCAAAAGCAATCGAGTGCAATCCCGCAGCGGCAGATTACATCCTGGATGATGGGGTATTGCCGCCCTATCCGCAAAGTTATAGTATCGGGTCCGAAGAAGAGGCGATTGTATGTGCCCATATACAGAGACTGGCATGGGAAGCAATCCCCGATGCGATCGACTGGCTGGAGGAAAATCTCGATTAGCCTCGCTTGACCGTGGTTAGATAATCCGCTGTTCCAGCTCCAGCTCGATGCCGAAGGCGTCCCGCACGGCGTTGCGGATGACGGCAATCAGTTCGAGGATGTCGCTGCCGGCCGCGGCGCCGTTGTGATTGATGATGAAGCCGGCGTGTTTCGTCGAGACCATGGCTCCGCCGATGGTTTTGCCCTTAAGTCCCAACTGCTCGACAAGCGGGCCGACATACCGGCCGGCGGGCCGCTTGAATACGCTGCCGGCGTTGGGGTAGTCCCAGGGCTGTTTTTGCCGTCGGATGGCTTGATTATCCAGCATTTTTTGCCATAGTATATCCCGGTCGCCGGAAGGCAGGGACAAGGTTATCTCGGAGACAATCAATTCCGGCCGGCCAAAGAAAAGACTCGTCCGATAGCCAAACTGCAAGTCGGCACGCAAGCTTGTTTTGAACAAACGCTGTGCCGTGTCATAATAGGTGACAGAATTGATAAAATCGCCAAGAGCGACATCGTTGGCGCCGGCATTCATAAAGACCGCACCGCCGACACTGCCGGGGATATCATAAAACAACTCCAGCCCCGCCAGTGAATGCTCCATTGCGGTTTGGCTGAGCGCCTTTAAGGACAGCCCCGCCTGTGCGGTAATCGTGTTGCCATCGACCGAACAACACGAATATGGCTGCCCGAAAATGACAAAATCCAAATCGCTGTAATAGGCTTTGGATAAAATAACATTGTACCCGCCGCCCAAGATAACTTTCCTGCTCGCACCATCGGCAAAGATGGACTCGATATCCTGCGGCGCTTCAGGAAAAAACACCCGCGCCCCGACAGCCCGAACCCGATACGAATTGTGAACCGTCAAATCATAGTCATAAAAAATCTTCATGTCCTCCGTATCCTCTATGGTAATGTCCTTTTCTTTATCCACCCAGAATCGTAATACCCGCAAAATTTCACGTCCGACTTCTTTCTCCAAACTCCGAACTTTCCCCATTATATTCCTGCCGGCCGGCGCTTGCCAACAGAATCTCCAAAAAAAAACGCCAATCCCAAAAGCGGGGACAGGTACAACCTGGCTGGTGCCAGAACGTACCAGTCCCCGTTTTTCCCTCATCTTTCTCTGTATTCTCTGCGGCAAAAATATTCCTGTCCAAAAAATCTGTGAAAATCTGCCGAATCGGTGGTTTCTCTTTTGGCGGTTTTCGCATATAATATCCCGCCTATGAAAGAATTACTGCAAAAACTGATCCGCTGTGCGCCGACGGCGGAAAACGGCGAATGGCAGATATCGCAGGTGCTCAAATCCTATTTTGCGGATGCCGGCATCGACTCAGAATTAGACTGCTGCGTGATAACCGGAGACAGTTACAAACGGCAGTGCCATTCCCCACAGTTACCAATTAAATAACGGCAGATGTCCCTAATATTCTTATAGTTAAGCAAGTATATGAGTATATAGATACATAGGCATGTGGGTATATAGGGAAATTAAAAATCAAAATTGTGGAATGTTCCTTCGCTGCGCTGCGGGCAGGCTTCGAGGCATACTGGTTTGAACAGACTCTTCCCCATTCGCATTCGCTCAGGGCTAAAGACTGCGCTCAGGGTGACAAAGAGCGGGGTTTTTGGCGTTTTTTGAGGATGCTTGACCCGATATACAACCGGGGTTATAATGGATCGCGGTTATAGGATTTTAGATAAGGAAACGATGTGAAAGCGGTCAAAAAAAAGAAACAAAGCGGACATGGTCAATGCCATCAGTGCACGGGGTTGTGCTGCCGGTATTTTGCCCTAGCGATAGAAACGCCGGAGGATTGGGATGATTATGACAATATCCGGTGGTATTTGAGCCATCAGAATGTAGCGGTTTTTGTCGAGGATGGCGACTGGTATTTAAATGTGCTGACGCCGTGCAAGTATTTAGACAGCGCCCACCGCTGTTCGAATTACGACCTGCGGCCGGCCATCTGCCGCAACTACAAGACCCACAACTGCGAAATCACCAGCGACGAATATGACTACCAGCTGCACTTTACCGACGACAAGCAGATGGAGGAATATATGCGGATTAAGTTCGGCGCCAGCGTCTTTGACAAGCTGGAAAAGAAGAAAAAGAAACCGCGAAAGGCCAAAAAATGAAAATCCCACCGGTTAAGGGAACACGCGATTTTTATCCGGCCCAGATGGCGGTACGCAACTATATTGTGGATGGCTGGAAGGCGGCGTCGCGGCGGTGCGGCTTTGAAGAATTTGACGGGCCTATTTTTGAATACCTGCAAATGTATCAAATCAAAAGCGGACAGGAAATCGCCGAGCAGTTATTCCATTTGGTCGATCGAGGCGGCCGCGAATTGGCAATTCGCCCGGAAATTACCCCGACACTGGCGCGGATGGTCAATCAGCAGGTCAACGCCCTGCCGCGTCCGATTAAATGGTTTTCGGTGCCGCGTCTGTGCCGTGCCGAACAGCCGCAAAAAGGACGCCTGCGCGAATTTTTCCAGTGGAATGTGGACATCCTCGGTTCAGAGGAAGTCGTCGCCGACGCCGAAGTGATTTTTTGCGCCGTCGATTATCTGCGTACAACCGGACTGACGGAAAAGGAGATTGTCGCCCGCATCTCCAGCCGCAGGCTTCTGGCGGCGCTGCTGCGAAATCTGGGCGTTGCCGAAGATCGTCTGGCGGCGGTCTATGCGATATTGGACAAAAAACTCAAAATCTCCGCCGCGGCGTTTGCCGAGATGCTCAAAAAAGAATTCGCCAATGACGCTATCGAGCAGACTATTATTAAACTGATGGACTTGCATTCGGTCGAGGATATTGTATCCGTGATGGCTCTGGATGAAACGGCACAAAAGGCGTTGGATGAATTGCGGGAATTGTTTGCCTGTCTGGATACGATGGGCATCGCTTCCTATTGCCGCTTTGATATGGGCATTGTCCGCGGGCTGGCGTATTATACAGGAATGGTGTTTGAAGTTCACGATGCGGCAGGAGACCTGCGGGCTATCTGCGGCGGCGGACGCTACGACAACCTGCTCAAGGATTTCGGCGGGCCGCAGTTGTCGGCGACCGGCATGGGCATGGGCGATTGCGTGCTGGAGATTTTGCTGCGGGAGCGCGGCTTGCTGACCGACGGCACACTTGCCAGCAAGCGGCTGGATTATTTTGTCGCGGCGGCAGAGGCTCAATTTGTCCCCACGGCCGTCGAAGTTGCCTCGCGTCTGCGTCAGGCGGGGTTTGCCTGCGAGTTTTCATACAAAGCGGGCAATCTTGGCAAGCAGCTCAAGCAGGCGGCGGCGGCCAATGCGGCAAAGACGATTATTCTCGGACAGGAATTGACGCAGGCCGGACAACTGACCATCAAGGATATGGCAAGCGGTCAGCAGACGGCGGTTACGGCAGACTCGTTCTGGTCGGAATCGAAAAAAGCGTAAGTGCGTTCATCGAAGAGGATGCCGATGAGGCAGAATGCGGGAATTGCGTATGAGAGGGCTTTTGCCGGATGGCTTGGCGAACACAAGGCAGCCTGGCAGGCGGTGGACCAATCTCGCCGCAAACGGATTGCACGCCGGCGCATCAAGAGTTTTGATTTTGCGTTCTGTGCCGACGGGCGGTCGCTGACGCTGGCCGATGTCAAGGGGAGGATTTTTCGCGGCGACAGTCTTGCCGGCAAAAAAGGCCTGCAATGCTGGGTAACACAAGAGGATGTGGAGGGGCTTGCCCGCTGGCAGGAACAACTGAACCGTAAGGTCGATACCGAAGCGGTGTTTGTATTCGCCTATCGATTGGAACAGGCAGATATTGACGCCGACGGCATGAATATCTATGAATATGAGGACAACCGCTATGTGTTTCTGGCGGTGCGGCTGGAGGATTATCGGCAGGCATGCCGTCCCCGCAGCCGCCGCTGGAATACCGTGTTTCTTTCGACGGAGCAATTTCGCCATCTGGCGGTGCCGGCAGAAACGCTATTGACAAGCATAAGGGCGCTATGAATAAAACAATTGAAAATGCCGCCCGGACAGTATTGAATGGACTGGTTTTGGAGAAATCCGCTGCGATGGAATTGTCTGCCGCGGGGCTGGAAGAATACGATGACTTGCTCTACTGGGCAAACCGCATCCGCAAGCGGTTTTTCGGCGATGCGATTCGGGTCTGCTCTATCGTGCCGGGACGAATTGGCGGCTGCGACCAGGACTGTGCCTTTTGCGCCCAGTCGGCTCGCTATGTAACGCACGTGGACCGCAAGGCGACAATCTTGAGCGATGCGGAAATTTTGGCGGCCGCGCAGCAGGCAAAAGACGCCGGCGTACCGCATCTGGGCATCGTCTATAGCGGCAAGGCTGCCAGTCCGACGGAACTGACGCGGTTGGAAGGATTGATCCGGCAAATTAAAACTGACTATGGCATTTGCGCCTGTGCCGGGCTGGGCATTCTCAACGCCGAGCAAATGAAGCGGCTTGCCGCAGCCGGATTGAGCCGCTATAACCACAATCTGGAAACCTCGCGCAGACATTTTGCCCGAATTGTCTCGACACATACCTACGACGACCGCATCCGCACAATTGAAGCGGCAAAAGCGGCAGGGCTGGGCGTCTGTGCCGGCGGGATTTTCGGCATCGGTGAAAACGAAGAAGACCGAATCGATATGGCATTGGAATTGCGCCGGCTGGGTGTGGATATGACGCCGCTCAATTTCCTGCATCCGATTGAAGGTACGCCGCTGGGGCAGACAACCCCGCTGGAGCCCAAAGAAATCCTTCGCATCATCGCCCTATACCGTTTTCTACTGCCGACAACACACCTGAAAATCGCCGGCGGACGGCTTGTCAATCTGCGCGACCTGCAAAGCTGGATTTTCTACGCCGGCGCGACCAGCATTATGAGCGGCAACTACCTGACCACCGCCGGCAGAGCCGTCAAAGAGGATGTGCAGATGCTTTCGGATTTGGGGCTAAGCGTCGATATGGAACAAGGCGGAACGCGATAATGCGAATCATTGCCGGCAGCAAACGAGGAATGAAGCTGTTAAGCCCGGAGGGTATGGACACCCGTCCGATTACCGATCGTGTCAAGGAGTCAATGTTTAATATCCTGGCAAATAAAGGATATCTCGAAGATGCCGTTACGGCGGATTTGTTCTGCGGCACCGGCTCGATGGGACTCGAATCGCTCAGCCGCGGGGCAAAATGGGTAACCTTTATCGACAAAGATTACCGCGTCATCGACCTTCTCAAAAAAAATATCGCCAAAGCCGATTTTGCCGGCCAATGCAAGCCGGTCAGCGCCAATATCCTGCGCGTGGGCGCTCCGCCGACGCCGGAATATGGGTTGTATGATTTGGTCTTTGTCGATCCGCCGTATGCGATGTCGGAAAATTGCGATGCAGGAACTAAAATCCACAACCTGATGCTGTTGATACAGGAACAGGTCAGGGACGGCGCACTGGTTATTCTTCGCACCAGCGATCGGGTAGCCGTGCCGGAACAGTTCGGCCGATTAGTTGATATTGACCGGAGAACCTGGGGGACAATGATGGTGATTTTTTACTGCAAGAGGCCGCACGAAGCCGATCCGCCCCAGCAGGCCGACGGCAATTGAGCATGTTTGGGAATTGTTTGCAATTTGGACAGGCTGTGCTATAATGGCAGCGCATTAGCCTCATAAAATAACTATAAGTACAGAAAAGAGAAAGCGTTGCGATTTTTAGTCTATCAAAACGGAAGCCTTGCCCAGCAATTTAATCTGTCGGCGACATACCTGTTCGCAGCCGATATGATCCCGTTGCGACAGGTCGATTCGATTACATTTTCCGACGGAGTAATTGAATGCCGGCGCAAAGGGATGGATGCAGCGGGTCTGGCGCTGCTGTGGTCTGTGCCGCAACAGGGCAAGTTGCTGCTGCCAACAACCCGGCTTCCGGAACGAGATGAACCCTATCTGTTAAATCTGGAATTAGCCCGTGCCCGTCTGATGCAAATCACGCTCAAACGTGAAGATTGGGCGCTGTTCGAGGAAACGGATAAACTGGCCGACCTGGCTCACGAGGCACAGGGGCTGTTTATTGAGGCCTTGCAGCATATTTCCGACCCTGCCCAGGCATCATTGTTGGCTGACCAGGCCTTGCAAAAAGGGCTGGCTTTTTCCGAAAAACTGTCGTCCAAGTACGCCGACCAATATCTTGCCCTTCGTTATCGCAACAAAGGGTTAAGCAAACATAGTCTGGGCTGCGTCCTGGACCCGCAGCGGATGGATGACGCCGCCTATCGCAAGAACCTGCTGGATATGTTTGGTTTTGTAACGCTGCCGTTCAACTGGGGTCAAATTGAAATCGAACACGGCAAATTTGATTATACAGCCTTAGACCGGGCGATGGATCATCTGGCCGGCAAGGGCGTCGTGTGCGGCGGTCCGCTGCTGTGTTTTGAACCGTCGATGCTGCCGGCGTGGCTCAAACAGCAAAATCCTGATTTTGAAAAAATCCGCGAATGTGCATATAGCTTTGTCAGCCGCACCGTAACCCGTTATAGCAAATACGTCCATTTCTGGCGGGTCATCAGCGGAATGAACGCGTTTAACCATTTCGAATTTACGTTTGAGCAGATTATCGAAATGACGCGAACCGCCTGTCTGGCCGCCCGCGCCGCAGACCCCAAATCCCGCAAGATTGTCGAGATTGTCAATTTATGGGGCGAGTATTACGCAACCGACAAGGCAACCGTCCCGCCGCTGGTCTATGCCGATGTGGTGATACAAAGCGGTATCAGTTTTGATTCATTCGGCGTGGCGATGCGGTTTGGCGGCAGCAAGCCGGGCATGCACATTCGCGATATGATGCAGATTGCGTCACGGCTGGATTGTTTTGCGCCGGTTAATAAGCCGCTTCATATTACGGCTGTTTCGGTTCCTTCCGGCGCCGCGGCCAATGATGAAAACTGCGAACAGTCCGGTTATTGGCATCGTCCGTGGGATGAGACGCTGCAGGCTGAATGGCTGGAACAGTTCTACAAAGCAGCGCTGGGACGGCCCTACATCAATAGCGTTACATACGCCCAATTCGCCGACGGCGGCAAAAACAGCGATGCAGGCTTCGGGCTTATGAGCGAAGATATATCGGCACGAAAAGCCTATATCAGTATGGCAAAATTCCAGAAGTTTATTATGAAACAATAGCCCCGCACGCTGACGCTATGGCACAGACCGTACACAATCGCAGCATCGAGTCGCAAGAATGCCTGTCTGAACGGATATCCGGTTTGACGGCGCTGTGTCTTTGCGGACTGATTGCCGGGTTGTGTCTGGGTGCGGTATGTATGAGCCGCAATAGCAGCCGGCTTGCGGCCGTCCGGGATACCATCAATCCGAATACGGCGACGGTGGAAAGCTTAGTGCGGCTTGCCGGCATAGGCGCCTCCAGGGCACAGCAGATTGTGGATTATCGCCAGACACACCGCGGTGCATCGCCGGCATTCGGCAGCGCGCAGGATTTATTGAACATCCGCGGATTCGGCCCAAAAACTGTCGAGGCGATCGCCCCGTCTTTGGATTTTGAAACCGCAAACCCTGCTACCGAGAGTAACGACTAAACCGTATGGCAGAATGGGAAATAAAAAAATCACTGGGTAAATGCTTCGGCACCGGATGCCAACTGGCTGTCGGACAGGAATACTACGCCGCCCTGGCGATGGGCGAACAGGGGCTGGAACGCAGGGATTACTCGGTGGACTACTGGCAGACCAGCAAGCCGGAGGTGTATTGCTTCTGGAAGAGCCGGATTGCCAATCCTGAGCAAAAGAAAAAACTGTTTGTCGATGATGCGATGCTGCTGGCGTTCTTTGACCGTCTGGCCGCCGAGACTGAACAGGACAAACTCAACTTTCGTTTCGTGCTGGCGCTGATTTTAATGCGCAAGCGCCGTCTCAAATACGACTCCAGCCGAATCGAAGACAGCGGCGAGATATGGACGCTTCGCGTTGTCGGCGAAGACCGCAGCGAAGAGGTGCTTTACCCCCGCCTGACAGAAGAGCAGATTGAGCAGTTAACCGAGCAAATGGGACAGATTTTACAGACCAATTTTGAATGAGATGGATACACCGCCAGCGATTGCCCGTCGAAAACCGGATTGTCCGGACGGCGGCAATCTGCATAGCCCTGCTGGGTTGTCTTGGATTGTGCGGCTGCGGCGGCAGTCTTAAACCGGCCGCCTCACCATGTCCAGGCAAAAATACAGTATCGCAAGCGCTGGCGGTAATGACCGCCGGACCGCAGACCATTTCGTTTCGCGCATCAGCAAGCTGTATCATTGAGTTCACCGATGTGGACGGCAGCCGGCACAAAGAAACATTTGACGCCAAAATGATTCTTGCCGAACCCAATCGGCTGACAATGGCCGGCGACAAATTCGGGCCTATTCAAATCGGCGTCAACGGAAGGCAATTTTGGATGTATGTCAAACCCGGCCTGGATACGGGCTGGTGGGGCGACAACCTGGACGCTGCCGGCTGCGGCGAAAAACTCGGTTTTAATCCGATGATTCTGCTGGAAGCGATGGGACGACAGGATACTTCGGGCGACTGGCAGCTGGACAATCACAACGGCTTAACCGTTCTGACCCGCAGCAGTCTTGACCGGTCCGGCAGCAAAAAAATTCTTATCAATAACTGCACCGGTCTGGCAGAGCGGCTGGAATATACAGATCGCTATGGGCGGCTTGTCGTCAGCGCTGATATGGGTAACTATCAGCAGCTGGACAACCAGCGCAGGATACCGCAGCACATAGAACTGCGGCATTTTAAGGATGGAAAAATAGACGCGTTTCTGTCGCTGCGTCTCGACAATATCAAAGAGTTTATGCCAACCGAAATACAGATTCAGCGAATGGACTCCCGACCCCCATCGGCTGGCTTGAAACGGGTTTACCGTCTGAATGAACTGTGTAATTTTGTGCCGGACACAACGGCGGCGGAAAGGTAAATTATGAGCAGAATGCCTCTCAAGCAGCGTTTGCAGCAGGATGTTTTTTTTCTCGATGGCGCCATGGGGACGCAGTTGTTTGAACGCGGAGCGCCGGCCGGCGGCTGCAACGAATGGCTGGTTATCGACCATCCGGCGATTGTGCTGGATGTGCATCGCGCCTATCTGGCAGCCGGCAGTACAGCCGTATTGACCAATACATTCGGAGGCAATGCGATTTGCCTCAAACGCCACGGGCTGCAAGAACATGTCGGCAAAATCAATCTGGCCGCCGCTCAGTTGGCGCGTCAGGCGGCCGGCGAGTCCAACTATGTGCTTGGCGATATTGGGCCGTGCGGGGATTTCCTCGAACCGCTGGGGATGCTCAGGGAATCCGAGTTGCTCGATACACTGACAGCACAGGCCCAGGCGCTGGATAAAGGCGGAGTCGACGGCTTTATTATCGAAACCATGACGGCAATCGAAGAAGTGGATATTGCTGTGCAGGCTGTCCGCCGCGTCAGCGGAAAACCGCTGCTGGTATCCATGTCGTTTGACCCGACCGGCACAGAGGCCAGAACCATGATGGGCGTCAGCCCTTCACAGATGATTGAGCGGTTGGGCGGGCTGGACATCGATGCGGTTGGGTATAATTGCGGTACGCTGGACATGGCCGGCTATGTGGAATTGACAAAGACATTTGCGACAGCGGCCGCAGACAGGATGCTGCTTTTGGCAGAACCCAATGCAGGAAAGCCGGAGTTGATTGATGGCAAGGCGGTCTATACACTGTCGCCGGCAGAGTTTGCCGATTCGGTTGTGCAGATCAAAGCGGCCGGCGCCAGGATTTTGGGCGGCTGCTGTGGAACAACGCCGGCGCATATTGCCGCGGCAATCAAGGCGATTTTGGCAAAACGGTAAAAATGACTCATGCAGTAGGATTTGCCGCCTGCGCCCCTTGCAGGCTTTGCAGTTTGCTGCGTGTTGCGGCGATAAAATTGAGCATCCGGTCGGCCTGGTCGCGCACTTTTTCGTCCGGGTGATTGACACGGGCGTTCCACTTGCGGTATTCATCAGTCAGCCGAACCATCGCAGCCTGCTCGGACATCGTATCCTCGATGCCCAGCAGCAGTTTGGGGTCGGGGATTTCCAGCAGCTCCACCGACAGTATTTTTTGACATAGCGATTGAAATCGGGGTTTTGGAATATCCAGCGTTGCGGCAACAGATTCCAAAAATTCCAGCGTCTGCGGACTGACGGGCGGTTTTGCCGCGGCAACCATCAAACACAACTCCACCACGCTTTGCCGGTGGGCATTGTCCGACTGCCGACAAAGCACTTCACAGGCGGTTTTGGTTTGATTGTTCCCGGGATCGGCCGGTGCGGCGCTGCGCGACGGCATACAGTCCGACAGCCGCATCGAAACCCCCTTTTTCTGAAGCCATTGCTCAAGGATGCTGCGCTGCATCGAATCCAGCGTAAAATCGGACACCGACGACGCCAGCGCCAGACTGGCCGAAAAGACATTATGAATCCGGTCGCGAAAATCCAGATAACCCTCAGGTACTGACACAAAATAACCAAACGGCACTTTTGACGAAACCAATGTTTTACCCGTTGCGGTGTCGATAACACAGACGACAAACAACAGCATACGCTGTCCGCGTCGGGGAAACGACAGCATCGACACAGGAATATGGGCGACAGGGATCCGCCTTGCCAAAATAGCATTTCGGCTGGGGATGGCGCCGTTATGAACTTGAAGACAGAATGCCGGATTCTGGGCGTTGCGGCCTGCGGCGCTGAAAACCGCCAGAGGGCCGTCTGTATTTTCGGTTGCGTCGAACAGCGTGATTCGTATATCGGTATCGCAGTTGGCTTTGGGGCAGATAATCCGTCCGCACATAGAAATCGAAAACACATCGATATCCTCGCCGTCCTGCTGACTGGTCAGTTCCACCGCGGCGTCAAAACGCAAATTGTCTAATTTTGGAAATCGCCGCAGTAAAAACAATCTGACCGGCGGCAGTGCGGTCGCCGCAACCGCCGCAATAATCAGAATCGAAGCCGTTAGATAGAGTGAAATCATATCAGGGCCTACTGAACATTCATTTTTTGCAGTTCAGCCGCGCGCTTGAGGACGCCGGCATTGCTGAGCTGGCCATCCTGGCCGGTGCAGAATTCCACTTCGAGCTGCCGGCCGGATTCCTGGTCCTGGAAAGTGCAGTGCATTCGCTGATTGACATCGTAGCTGTATTGGACGCGAATCGGCCGTCCGGCGTTGCGGCCTTCGGGCAAATTGAATACTTCCGCCGCCAGCCGATTGACATAATCCGGGTCTTCATCTTCGCCCTGGGTGATAATGACTTGCAGTTCCGTCTGATTGTCTGTCATCGTATAAAAGGTCTGATCCACCGAACAGGGCAGCGGCGTGTTTTTATGTATCAGGATACGGTTGCGGACGACATGGCGTCCTGTTTGTTCATCCAGCGGGGCGCAAATCGTGCCGTAGCTGTGGTTGCAGACATCTTTGATGCGGACTTCGCGAAGGCCGCCAGCAATGCCCCCGGAAATCGCTTCCGGACTGGTTCGCATCATCATCAAGCCCGCATGAATGGCCGCACCCAGCGAAACGCATTCATCGACATTGACCGCCACTTCGGGCGCAAATCCAAATTTATCTGTCAGCCGTTTTTGCACCAGCGGAATGCGGGTGCTGCCGCCGACCAGCAGGATTTTGGTAATGTCTTTCTGAGTGCTTTTGGCTTCCTGCAGAGCGACATCAATCAGCATTTCTGTGCGGGCAATCAACGGCTCGATGGCGGCTTCAAACTGGCTGCGTGTGATTTCCACCTTGCAGTTTCCCCTGGAACCATAGAGAATTTTCTTGGCCGAGGCGCGGCGCGACAGCGTCTTTTTCAGGTCTTCGGCTTCATCTTCATATTTGGCTCGGTCCTGGTCGTTTTCAATCAATTTGCCGCCGCACTCTTTTTGATAGGCCTGTTCGAAAATATCAATAATCTTCTGGTCGAAATCCATACCGCCCAACGCATGATCGCCCTGGCTGCATAAAATCGACATATCCCGGCCGTTGACATCCAGCACCGTTACATCAAAGGTGCCGCCGCCGAGGTCATAAACCAGGACGCGGCCGTTGACATCATGGCTGGTCGCATAGAACAGCGCCGCGGCGACCGGTTCATTGACGATTCCAACAACATTGAGACCTGCCAGGACGCCGGCATCCATCGTCGCTTTGCGGCGAACCTCATCGAAATGTGCCGGCACGGAAATAACCACATCCTTAATTTGGCCATGCTCGACTTCGGCGTCCTGTTTGAGTTTTTTGAGAATCAGGCTGGAGATTTCTTCCGGCGTCCAGCAATGACCGTCGATTTCTTTTTTCCACGCTGTTCCCATGTGCCGTTTGATGAACCGCACCGACCGCGATGGATTCAGCGCCCGGCAATTGAGCGCCTCAATGCCGACCCGGATGCTGCCGGTTTCTTCTTCATCGAAATAAACCGCCGACGATGTGGTACGCTCGCCTTCGCTGTTTGGCACAATTTCCGGCTTGCCGATATCATTGAGCATCGCCAGCGCCGAAAAAGTCGTTCCTAAATCAATTCCAACTATCTTTGTCATATCATGTACTCCCGTGACGGCCTGCCGGACGGCTTATGCATACAGCCTGACCTGGGCACATCGGATTATTTTCACATCATCATCACTGACCAAATACTGATATCCCGGACGCACAATCCGGGCAACGGTTCCGGAACGCTGCGGCTGGTCATTCGGTTCCCGCTGTCTGACCGCCTCGGCATATTTTTCAAGCCCCTTGTATGGAACGTCAATATCCGGCATATATTGTTCTATGCCGCTGGATTCCAGAGCGATAACCAGTTCATCCCGAATCGTTTCAATCATATCCACATCGCCGCCGTCCCGGCTAATCTGTTCGATGCGGTCGGAGATATTATCGATGCAGCGGATAAACCGCATACACAGCCGGCGGATAATCACCAGATCGTAGCCATCCTGCAGTTTCTTCATCTGGTCCTGCTGCAAAGCGGCGAACTGACGGATAGCGGATACCTCTTCGGACAATTCATTCAGACTGCTGAGCACCGGCTCAGGACTCATCATTGTTTTAGCAGCCGGTTCACACTCAAACGGCATCGCCGAAACGCTCAGTCCCGCATACTCATTCATCGCCGCAACCGACATGGCATTGCTGACCATGCGATTCTGGCGGAACGATTCGTGGCTGGCAGACCGAACCGGCGCTGCATTCGTGCTGGGTGTCTTTTTTTCGACCAGCGGCTTGGCGGTTTTGATTGAAATCTCGCCGGCTGCGGACTGCGGCGCAGGGTCGGCGGCGCTATCGGATTGCGGCGCAGCAGGAGGCGCCTTGACGGCTCTGTCCGGGGTTGTTTTTTTGCCCCTTTTGAAAAAGGCTGATGTCTGCAATATCAGATAAGCGGCAAAAAATAAGACTCCGATGACACAGCAAACCAGTGATATAACTAACGCCAGTTCACGAATTTCAACGGATCGTCTGTAGTCGGCAGCCTTCTGAGCCCAGCCGGAACCATACAGGACGTCGGCCAGCTCTTCGGGAACATTGTTGATGCCGTTGGCAATGTCCTCCAGATCGGCTGCCAGACGCTTGACTTGGTCTTGTTCGAGCTGCCGCTGGATTTCGACGCCGCCATATTGCTGTGTCCCCCACGGCGTTTCAGCTTTTTGTTCGGCGGTCAATTGATTCCAATCCTGATAACTGCGAAGGTAGGCCTGTGTACCCTCACGAACCTCTTGCCGCAGCAGCATTTGCTGCTGACGCTGATTGACCTTGTGGGTTTGAACCGACCACGACCCCAGTATGCCCGGTATCGCCAGAAACAACGCCCATAGCAATAAACTTGTTTTTCCCATGCAATCCTGCCTGTAAATAAGAAAGCGGCTCGCTTTGGCCATATAAAACTTAGAAATCGCTGATACATCGGTCAAATGAACAGGCAGAATAACCTAAAATTGCAGGGTGAAATGATTTCCTGAGATGAAAAAGCCGGACAAATATCGTCCGATAAAACGAGAGTAGAACCTATCCCAAAACCTCAATTATTAGGTGAGTAAGAGCCGATATATGAGTT